>JAUQXD010001168.1 GCA_030834835.1 Thermoflexales bacterium
GCTGACCAACGAGTTCGAACCTAATCTGTCCTCCCCGGGATCTCTGACCGGCCTGAAATTCCGTCAAGACTTGATGCGTTATATGCCGCCCGGGGTAGTCGACATGGAACATGAAGACGTTGTCGCAGCCCTGGCCGGGGGGCGAGTGGCGATGATCACGGAATGGACGGGGTGGTACAAGTGGTTGACAAGCCCCACGACTTCGGAAATTTCCGATTGTCTGGGTGTCACCGTTGAACCGGCGGGACCTGCCGGAAGAAAACCCGCGCTGGGCGGCTTTTCCCTGGGCATTAATAGCCACAGCCGTCCTGAAAAACAGGCCGCTGCCTGGCTCTTCATTCAATGGATCACTTCAAAGGAGATGGCGTCGGCGTACATTGAGGCAGGCGGCGTGCCTGGCCGCCGCAGCGCTTATACCGATGACGCGCTCAAAAAGAAGTTCCCTTACTTCGAACCGCTCGTCCTATCATGGGACAAGTACGGTAATGCCATTTACCGCCCTCGTTTTCAGGAATGGCCCGCGATTTCGCGGATTATCGCGGACACCGGCACCGACATGATGCGCGGGACTATCGGCGTAGAAGCGGGCGCCAGGCTAATTGACGACCAGGTCTATTATATTTTGTACGAATCGGGTTATTACGGCAGCAAGCCGAGGTTGCAATAGTGAGGCATGATGCGGTATGAACGCTATCACGAGACGGAACAGCATCAGCTCTCGCCTGACATTGATGGTAGCCGGGATACTCACCATGGCTACGCTGGTGACGGGCGGCATGGCTTTGTTTGAACAAGAGCGACAATTGAATTATGCGCTGGAAACCAAAGGCACCAGCCTGGTGCAGTTCATGGCCCAGGTCACTCCGCTCAGTATCCTGTCGTTAAATTTCGTGGAGATGAATAATAATGTAAAAAAAGTGGTGCTGACCGACAACGAAGCTATATACGCGATCATCCTTAATGAGCAGGGGATTCCCCTGGTCTATTTCTTCGAAGAGATAGACCCGTTAGTAACCAATCCCATCCGCCAGCTGGTCGAGGCCAAAAAGCCGCTGGCGGCCAGTGAGGCGCTGCGACAGACCGGGCGCATCCTCGAAGTTATGGCTCCGATTTTCTCCGGCGAGAAGCGCATCGGATCGGCCATGCTGGGCCTGTCGTTTGATCAAATGCGCCGCGCACTGCTGTCACAGCTCGCCCTCATCGGAATTTTCCTGATCGTTATCATCGGTTTCAGTATCGTGCTACTGAGATTGGCTTTGCAGCAAATTCTGCGCCCGGTGGGGGCGCTAACCACGGCCGCGACTCAGATCAGCAGGGGCGATCTCAATGTGGTACTGACCGGCGTCAATCGGACGGATGAGCTGGGAATTCTTGCCAGGACCTTTGAAAGCATGGCCGGCCAGTTACGCCGATTGATCGCCGGCCTGGAACAGCATGTCGCCGAGCTCAAGCGAGCCGGCCAGGCGTTGCGGGAAAGTGAAGAAAGACTTCGGCAAATCGCCTCATCGCTTCGGGAAGTCATCTGGTTACGTGACGCCCGGACCCGTCAGGTGCTCTATGTAAATCCCGCCTTCGAGGAATTAACCGGACGGACCTGCGAGAGCTTTTATGAGAATCAGGACATTATGATAGAGGCCGTTCACCCTGACGATAAGGAACTGGTAACCGCTGCGCTCGATCAACGATCCGAGAGTATACCCTTTAACCGCGAGCACCGAATTATCCGTCTGGATGGCAGCGTGCGCTGGGTATCAGCCCGAAGTTTTCCAGTTCGAAACGAGGCCGGTGACGTGTACCGGTGGGCCTCAACCATGGAAGACATCACCGAACGCAAACGCGCTGAAGAAGAAATTCAAAAGCTCAACCAGGAGCTCGAACAACGTGTCCTTGACCGCACGGCCCAGCTCGAAACGGCGAATAAGGAACTGGAAGCGTTTGCCTATTCAGTCTCGCATGACCTGCGCGCGCCGCTGCGCCACATCGACGGCTTTCTGGAACTGCTCCAAACGCGAATCACCGCGACGCTGGACGAACAGAACCAGCACTATATGGACACTATCTCCGAGTCGGCCAAACGCATGGGCGTGTTGATTGATGATCTCCTGTCCTTCTCGCGCATGGGCCGCCACGATCTGGCCCGACAAGCGGTGGAGTTGAACAGCCTGGTGCAGGAGGTCATTCGCGACTTCGAGCCGGAGACGCGCGGCCGAACCATCCGGTGGCGCATCGCCGACCTGCCGGTGGTCACGGGCGATCGGGCCATGTTGCGCGTGGTGCTGGTCAACCTGATCTCGAACGCCCTGAAGTTCACTCGGTCACGCCTGCACGCGGACATCGAGATCGGCTATGAAGCCGGATCAGCAACCGAGCGGGTCTTCTTCATCCGCGACAACGGCGTCGGGTTCGATATGGCTTACGTGGATAAACTCTTCGGTGTCTTTCAGCGGCTGCATCGCGCCGACGAATTTGAAGGCACCGGCATCGGGCTGGCCAACGTCCGCCGCATCATCAGCCGGCATGGCGGTCGGACCTGGGCGCAGGGCGAAGTCAACCACGGCGCGACGTTTTACTTCTCCTTGCCGCGCCTCACGTCCGAGGGCCGACCGCGGGCACACTCAAACGCATAAGGAGACCACTATGAACGACCAGAGACAAGCGATGGACCTGGGCTTCACCCAGGAAGTCATTCCAGACTGTCATCACGTGTGTTTGATCTTCGATCATGAGGCGCAGCGTCGAAAAATCGTCTCCGAATATCTGGCGGCTGGCTTGAAGCAGGGAGACCTGGTTCGCTATTTCGCGGATACGACCTCGCCCCAAGAAGTCCGTGCCTGGCTGGCGGAAACCGGCATAGACCTCTCGAAAGCCGAGGCAGATGGCGCGTTCGGTATAGCCAGAGCTGAGAGCGCCTACTGTCCGAGTGGACGATTCGCGCCACCGGAGGTAATCGAGAATATGGTGGCCCGCTACGCCATGGCCAGGCAAGCCGGCTATCACGGTTCGCGCGCCTGTGGTGAGATGACCTGGGCGCTGCGTGACATTCCCGGCGCTGGTCGCCTGCTGGAATATGAAACTCGGATCAATCTGATCACCGAGACTTTCCCCTACATCGGAATGTGCCAGTATGACGCCCGTCTGTTCGACGGCGCCACCTTGTTCAAAGTACTCCAGGTACATCCTTTCATGGTCGCCCAGGGGCAAATCGTCAGGAATCCGTTTTACATGCGGCCAGAAGAATTCCGCGAGGAGTTCGTGTCGAAACAATCGTAGACGTCACCGCTCAATTTATGAAATTCATGAAAGGAGTCCCACCATGAATAACCAGAAACAAGGGATAGGCCTGGGATTCACCCACGAGGTCTTTCCAGACTGTCATCACCTGTGTTTGATCTATGACGATGAAGCGCAGCGTCAAAAAATCGTCGCTGAATATCTGGCGGCCGGTCTGAAGCGGGGAGAAATAGTCCGCTATTTCACGGACACGACCTCGCCGAACGATGTCCGCGCCTGGCTCCTGGAGATGGGGATAGAACTCCAGGAAGGCGGATCCTTCGGTATAACTAAAGCCGAGAGCGCCTACTGTCCGAGCGGGCGCTTTGTGCCCCAGGAACTGCTCGCCAATATGGTATCCCGCTACGCGATGGTTAAGGAGGCCGGCTATAGCGGCTCGCGCGTCTGTAGTGAAATGACCTGGGCGCTAAGAGGCATTCCCGGCTCCGATCGACTGCTGGAATATGAAAATGGAATCAATACGATCCATCGCGCGTTTCCTCACATCGGGATGTGCCAGTATGACGCTCGTCTGTTCGACGGCGCCATATTGTTCAAAGTGCTCCAGGTGCATCCCTACATGGTCGCCCAGGGACAGATCGTCAGGAACCCGTTTTACATCAAGCCGGAAGAATTCCTGGCGAAGCCTGGAGCGACTGCGTGAAAGGCTTGCAATCGGGCCGGTCGGGTTTGCGCGCCGCGAACCCGACCGGCTGGTGAGCGCAACTCAGGCTCTTCAGCCATCTAGAATCAGGTCAATAGACCGAGAAAGTCATGAGTGAAGTGGATCGTCCGCAGAATAATCCGAGTCAGACCTGGCAACAGGCTGATGCGCGCGTGCTGGGGCAAATCCTGGCGGCGCAAAACATTGTGTTTGCTTTGCCCGACACAGCCCGGATCGCCGAATTCTATGCCCAGACATTGATTTCAATACCCGGGATCACCGCCTGCCGGGTCTGTCTGGGTGATAGGTCGGTCCAGGCCGGCGACATGGAGAGCAGCGTTTGCGCCAAGTGCGAAACAGTGCGCCGCTTAGCCGGAGAAGACAACCAGTTCACTCCGACCAACTCGAACTTCCAGTGCAGCCTGGCCGACCAGCCTGACATGCGGGCCGCCGCCATCAATTCCTATCAGCATCATTTCGGTTCATTTGTCGTCAAGATCAAACAGGCCGCTGTTTTTGAAGTGTATCAGCCCTTTATCAGCAATCTCTCGAACCATGTTGCACTCATTCTTGAAAATCGCCGGCAGAAAGATTTGTTGCAGGCGACCCACGCCGAATTGGAACGCAAGGTCGAAGAACGCACCCACGACCTGACCGTCGCCAACGAGGCGCTGGACGCCGCCCGCCTCGCCGCGCTCAATACGATGCACGCCGCGATCGAAGCGCGTCAACGCGCGGAACAGGCCAACGCCGATCTACAACGCGAAGTCGCCGAACGCCAGCAGGCCGAGGAGGCGTTGCGTCTCAGCGAAGAACGTTTCCGTCGGTTAGCTGAAAACGCGCGGGATGTGATTTACAAAATGTCATTACCGGAAGGCAAATATGAATATGTAAGTCCGGCGGCTCTGGCGGTTTTCGGTTATTCTCCAGAAGAATGTTATGCCAGTCCCATGCTTATCAGACAAACGCTCCACCCGGACTGGCAGATCTATTACCGGGAGCAATGGGCCAATCTGCTCGAAGGTAAAATGCCGCCCACGTATGAATATCAAATCATTCACAAATCAGGCCAGGTCCGCTGGCTGAACCAACGCAACATCCTGGTGCGCGATAATGCCGGAACGCCCATCGCGATTGAAGGGATTGTCACCGATATCACCGAGCGCAAGCGGGCAGAAGACGAAATTCGCCGGCTCAACCAGGAACTGGAGCAACGGGTCGCCGATCGCACCGCGCAGCTCGAAGCGGCGAACCGGGAACTGGAAGCCTTTGCCTATTCGGTGTCGCACGACCTGCGCGCGCCGCTGCGCCACATCGATGGGTATCTGGACCTGCTCCAACATCGTGCGGCCCGGCCCGCCGATGAACAGAGCCAACATTACCTGGAGACGATCGCGAGTTCGGCCCGGCGCATGGGTCAACTGATTGACGATCTCCTGTCCTTCTCGCGCATGGGGCGCCACGACCTGGCCCGGCAAGCGGTGGAGTTGAACAGCCTGGTGCAGGAGGTCATTCGCGACTTCGAGCCGGAGACCCGCGGCCGAACCATCCAGTGGCGCATTGCGGACCTGCCGGTGGTCACGGGCGATCGGGCCATGTTGCGCGTGGTGCTGGTCAACCTGATTTCGAACGCCCTGAAATTCACCCGGTCACGCCCGCACGCGGACATCGAGATCGGCTATGAAGCAGGGTCAGCCACCGAGCGGGTCTTCTTCATCCGCGACAATGGCGTCGGGTTCGATATGACTTACGCGGACAAGCTCTTCGGCGTCTTTCAGCGCCTGCATCGCGCCGACGAATTTGAAGGCACCGGCATCGGGCTGGCCAATGTCCGCCGCATCATCAATCGGCACGGCGGCCGTACCTGGGCAGAAGGAAAAATGGATGGCGGCGCGACGGTTTACTTTTCCCTTCCCGATAAAGTGTCCGAAGGAGGGAGATGACAGGTGGACGGTGAACCAGGATCGTTCCCGACCCTGGGGTCGAATGACCAGAACCGACGCCCGACGATCGGCTTGCTGATCCGATCTCCCGGTATGTTTTTAGCCGGACTGCAACTAGAGTGGCAGGGCGTCGTGGATATGGCGCGGGAGCAGGACGTCAATCTGATCTGCTTTCATGGTGGATCGCTGCGCTCACCCCACGAGTTTGAGTCGCAAGCCAATGTTCTATATGACCTGGTGAGTGCCGAGCGATTGGATGGCCTGGTGATCTGGTCCAGCAATGTAGGGCTGTATCTCACACCGGAACGCATCGCAGAGTTCTTGGCTCGTTATCGTCCCCTACCCATTATTAGCTGCCAATACGCTGTGCCAGGTATCCCCTCGGTTCTGCAATTCGACTCTCAAGGCACGCGTGAAGCAATTGTCCACTTGATCAAGGTTCATGGTTGTCGCCAGATTGCTTTTCTACGTGGACCGGAGACTCACTTTGGAGCGCAAGCACGATACCAGGCTTATATTGACACGCTGCTCGAACATGGTCTGCCATTGAATCCTGACCTTGTCAGCCCACCCGTAGAATGGGCGGAAGGCTCCATCGCTATCACGTCGCTGCTGGACGAGCGCAAACTCCGACCGGCGGCTGACTTTGATGCTATCGTCGCGCCGAGTGACTCGATCATGCTAACTGCGATGACCACCCTCCAGGCGCGCGGAATCCCTATCCCAGGTCAGGTAGCGGTCATCGGGTTTGACGACTCAATAGAGGCCGGGATGGCGATGCCTGCTCTAACGTCGGTGGTAACACCGTTTTACGAACTAGGTCGGCAAGCTGTTGTTCTACTGCTGGCTCAGCTTCATGGAGATCAGCTACCCGATCGGACATACTTGCCTGGCGCGTTAGTCGTGCGCCAATCGTGCGGCTGCCTTCCGCGACTCATTAGCCAAGCAGCGGCAGGGCAGGTTACAGCGGCGGGCGAATCGTCCGAAACTGCAGTGGCCGAACGACGTGAATTCATTTTGGCCGAGATGCAGCGCGCCGTTGGAAATCACGAGCCGCCTCGGGCGTGGACTGGATTGCTGCTGGATAGTTTTATGGCCGAAATGACCGGTCAGGCGTCACACAATTTCCTGCATGAACTGAGCGAGATTCTGCGTCAAGTAATGGACTCGGACGGTGACGTCATCGCCTGGGATAGCGCACTCTCAGCGCTGCGCGGCCAGGTCCTTGCCCGTCTCCCACATGAGTTGCGCGCACACGCCGAGGACCTGTTGCATCAGGCGCGCATCGTGATTGGTGAAGCCGCCGCGCGCGTGTCCGCGCGCCACACCTACCGCACGCACCAAGACGCGCAGACCTTCCGCAATATCGGCGCCGCACTGATCACGACGTTTGACATAGGCGAATTGATGAACTTGCTCGCGCAAGGCTTGCCTCGCCTGGGCATTCCGAGTTGTTATCTTGCGGTGTACGAAGATCCACAAAAACCCGGCGAGTGGTCGCGTCTACTCTTAGCTTACGACGAACGCGGGCGTATCCCGATTGATCCCAACCGGCAGCGCGTTCCTTCCCGGCAACTGATTCCGGAATATTTGCTGCCGCCGAACCGACAATTCAGCTTTATGGTTGAGTCGCTATATTTTCGAGAGAACCAACTGGGCTATGTCGTGTTTGAAGCCGGACCCGTCGAACCAGGCGTCTACGAAGTACTTCGCGCGCAAATCAGTAGTGCGTTGCAGGGTGCCTTCCTTGTCCAGTCATTGCAGCAACAGTCCACCCAACTCGAAGCGGCGAACAAAGAACTGGAAGCGTTTGCCTACTCCGTCTCGCACGACCTGCGTGCGCCGCTGCGCCACATCGATGGTTTCTTGGATCTACTCCAAACCCGATTGGCCCCCACGCTCGACGAGCAGAACCGTCACTACATGGAGACTGTTTCTAAGGCTGCTCAACGCATGGGCACGTTGATCGACGACCTCTTGGCCTTCTCCCGTATGAGCCGCCACGAACTATCGAGACGATCAGTGAACTTGGATAGTCTGGCTCATGATGTCATCCTGGAATTGGAGCCAGAAACGCAGGGGCGGAGCATTCACTGGCATCTGGCCGATCTACCCATCGTCACCGGCGACCGGGCCATGCTGCGAATCGCGCTCATCAACTTGATCTCGAATGCCTTGAAATTTACGCGCCCGCGCCCGCACGCGGAGATCGAGATCGGTTGTGACCAGGCCGCCGCCGCGGAAACGATCGTGTTCGTCCGCGACAACGGCGTGGGGTTTGACATGACCTATGCTGATCGACTCTTCGGCGTCTTTCAGCGCCTGCATCGCGCCGACGAATTTGAAGGCACCGGCATCGGGCTGGCCAATGTCCGCCGCATCATCAACCGGCACGGTGGCCGAACCTGGGCAGAAGGCGCGGTCGATCACGGCGCGACGTTTTACTTTTCACTGCCGCAATTCACTCCCAAAGGCTGATAAAATGGGCACACTCAACCGCATTCTGCTGGCCGAAGACGATCCCGGAGATGTCGAGCTGACCCTGGCAGCGTTGGCTGAATACAACCTGGCCAATGAAATTGTCGTCGTGCGCGACGGCGTGGAAGCGCTGGATTACGTGTACCGTCGGGGGCTATTTGCCGATCGGCCCGCTGGCAACCCGGTGGTGATCCTGCTCGATCTCAAGATGCCCCGGCTGGACGGCCTGCAAGTCTTGCGGCAACTCAAGGCCGATGCAGCCCTGCGCCGCATCCCGATCGTCACACTGACCTCGTCGCGCGAAAACTACGATCTGGAAGAGTGCTATCGGCTGGGCGTCAATGCCTATGTCGTGAAGCCGGTGCGCTTCACCGAGTTTGTCGAAGTCGTCAAAAGCCTGGGCGTGTTCTGGGCGCTGATCAATGAACCGCCGCCGGACGGCGACCGGCGATCGCAATCGGGCCAGCCTTTGCCTGGCAACCGAAAGGACTAATTGGAGATGGATAATTTGATACAGATCCTTCATCTCGAAGACGACGTGCTGGACGCGGAGCTCGTGCGGCTCACGCTCGAATCGGCGGGCATCGTGTGCCAGATCGACCGTGTTCAGAACCGTGACGAATTCACCCAGGCGCTCCAGCAGAGCAAATACGACATTATCCTC
>JAUQXD010001169.1 GCA_030834835.1 Thermoflexales bacterium
GAACGGGTTTAGTTGTGTTTGGCCTGATTGGCCTGATCTTGATTTTAAGCGCGGCGGCGATGGTGACGCCGTCGAATGCGCCGGTGGCGGCGCATCCTGCGGATGCGGCACACGCGGCCAACACGCTTGCGGCGACTGAACGACCGATCGAGCCGGCGGCCACCGAACAGCCGATCAAGTCGATCGAGTCGACAGCGACCGCCGCGCCAGTGATCGCGCAGCGCGCGACAATCGCGCCGACCAGAACGACTGAACCGGTCAAACGAACACCGATCCCTACAGCGCGAACCGCTGCGACCTCCAGAGCGACGGCCGCGCCGAAGCCAACGGCAACCGAGATTCCAGCAGTGCCAGTCACACCCGGCGTCGTCAACGGCGTGTCGATCGATCAGTTCCTGGTGATGCCCGCCGATGTGCAACAGGCTATGCGCGAAGTGTATGCTAAGGGGCAGACGCTGGGTCGCAATCCGCGTGCTTATTCGACGGCCGGTGACAGCACCATCGAGACGCCGTATTTCATGGGGCCGTTCAGCACCACCAAATATAACCTGGGAGGCTACGGTTACTTGCAACCGACGATCGGTTTCTTCGCCGGGTCATTTGGCCGCGATAGTGTGGCCGTGCGCATCGGGCAGCATTCGTGGTCGGTGCTGAATCCGGTGTGGGCGGATAAGAAACGCTGCCAGCCGAACGAGCCGCCGCTGGCCTGCGAGTTCCGGCTGAATCAACCGAGTGTGTTGATCATCCGATTGGGCGTCAACGACGCCGGCGTGCCCAGGATGTTCGACACGAACCTGCGCAAGATCGTGGAGTACACCATCGAGCAGGGGGTGATTCCGATCTTGAGCACCAAGCCCGATCAACGCGAGGGAACGGGGGCCATCAACGATCTGGTGAAGCAGATCGCGGCGGATTACAAACTGCCCCTCTGGGACTATGAATTGGTGGCGAAGACGCTGCCGGGGCGCGGGCTGGGAGCCGATGGCGCGCACATGACCAGCTTCTGGCAGAATGATTATCGGCTGGAAGCGGCGTACACGCGCGGCCACGCGATGCAGAACC
This sequence comes from Thermoflexales bacterium, assembly GCA_030834835.1. GTDB lineage: Bacteria > Chloroflexota > Anaerolineae > Fen-1058 > Fen-1058 > JAGOBP01. The sequence goes on from JAUQXD010001169.1 coordinate 1,063, forward strand.
TGACGGCGTTGATGGTGCTGGACAAGATGCGGCAAGTGCTGAACCCGTAAACGGAATAGAGGCAGAAATGTATAGCGGCGACTCAGAGAGAGTCGCCGCTGTTTTTTTGAAATAGATCACGTATCCCGCCAGATAGACCTGACAGGTTTCTAAAAACCTGGTCAGGTCTGGGTCGCGACTGTCCACATCCGCCAACACCGAAGTGTCCTCACCATCGGCGAGATTGGGTGCGGCGACGTGAAGCGAAAGCGAACAATTGAAGGTTTGATCATCTATGGCACAAAGACCGGGATTAACCAGCACCGTTGGTTTTTCTCAAGCTGCGCATCACTCGCATACCTGTGTACCTCGCCTCGCACATTCCAAACTTGTCCGTCAGACAGCGTGATGCTTGCCGGCAGTTGAACGGACTGACCTGAAAACACATTCAGCCCCCAGCTATTTTGGTGAGACACTTGCAGGTGGAGAATCTGTCCCAGTTCAGGAACCAACGCATATGGGCTGGGCACGATGGAGGCCGGTCCCTGGATAAGGTCACCCGGTTTGATGAACTCGGTTTGATATTCTGGCCAGCCGTTGCAATCCGGCAGTGGTGTGGGCTGGCCCGCGTCAACTTGCACGGGGACCGGCGCCACCGATGTGCTGGCGAACAAGCCGGATAGATTTGGGCCAATGACCAGCGCGAGCACGATCATACCTGCGACGATGGCGATGATCCAGACAAACAATGACAGGTCGCGATTGCCTGAAGAGGGCTGATTATTCCACATGTCTTATCCTTGACCCATCGCCCGCCGACACCGGAGTGTCCCTCACAACCGGCGAGGTCGGGCGCGGGGACGGTACTTCAATCTAATCCGCGTCCAAAGATCATCCCGTGCGATGACGAACCTGCCGCTTCCGCAGAGCGTCAACGGCGGCCTTGAGATAACGGTACATCGACGGGCGGCCCCGGCTCGTTGGGCGCGGCGACAGCGGCGGGTGGGGGCACAGCCCTAACGCGTTAACCGAATTTGATACTCTGGCGTTAAATTCGCTAGCATCACAAAGTCACGGCGCGGTTGAACAGGAAGTACATAAACAATTCGTGACAGGTCTGGCGAAAGTGCTGGCGCATAAATAGTACTATCGACCGCTGAGATACAGAAACTCGTTGAGAGATCATCCGTATTGATGAAATGTAGTGCCACTGGTGCGCATTTGCCCTGAGCAGTGTTGCCATAGGTGAATATCCATTGTTTTCCCCGCACCCACTCAAACCCCTCATCGAGTAGGCCTAGTTGTGGATCAATTTGATTAATAGGAATTTCTCTCATCACAGCGTGAGTTGCAAGGTCATAAATGATGATGACACTTTCATTAGTCGCATCGAGTTGACGAATAGCATAGATTGCGAGGCGGTTGTCATCAAACGACAACGCTGATGGAAATGTAATCTTGAGTTCTTGTCGTGATGCTATCAAACTGACTACGCCAGTGACTGTATCAACCAAATACACATCCCTATAAAACTCGTGCGAATCGTAAGTTCCTAACAGCGCCACTATTCTTTGCCCATCCGCGAACCAGGCAAACCCCGACGGACTATAGAGGTTTCTCATTATCACCCGGTCGTTCGTGCCGTCTCGGTTAACGATGTGAAGATCATGGACCCTCGGGAAAGTATAGCCACTGGGGCTATCTCGAAAGAGTAGGTAACTGATATCGCCCTGTGGTGTCCATTCAAAATAGAGGTCATAAGCGTTAGTGTCAACCGTCCATGACTTCTGCGTCTGAATTTCGTATACTACCAAAGTCTCATTGCCATGATCAATAAAGGCGAGGTACTTTCCGTCAAGACTCCATTTAGGTGACTCGTGATGACTGATCCCAGTTATTGCTTGCTCATTCAGTTGAGGGAATCGAGCAGGCGGAACACCAAAAGCGACACAAGAGACTGTGAACGCAAGTAGTAAGCCTAACGCCAATGTTGATTTGAGCATTTGTTGGCCTTGTGAATAATGCGCTGTGTCGTGTGTCTAACTCGACACGCTCTCATCACTCGCGCTGCGCCAGCGCCTCGATGGGCTGAGTATAATCTTCTCCCCGGCGTGCGTCAACGCGGCGGGGCTGCCATCGATTCACGCCAGGCGGCCCGCCGTGGCACAGCCACGAACACGGGCAAATCGACGGCCAGCGGTAGGAAGCCCGCGTCGCGGGCTTGGCACGAATAGCCGTCGGCTTACAGCCGATGGCGCACCACGAGATACACCCGCGCCTCATACGGCCGCAAGATCGATCGGTGGGGGTGGCCGGGATCGATCGGGTAGTTGGCGATCATCACTTCGTAATCGGCCTCGATCAGATCGGCGGGCAAGTCCACCAGCGGCGTCTCGCGCGAGAAGTTCAAAATCACCAGCAGCCGCTCGGCCTGCCACGTCCGCGTAAAGGCCATAATCTGCGGGTGATCGGCCAGCACCAATTCGGTGACGCCGTGGACGATGACGGGCTGGGCGTGGCGCAGTTCAATCAGCCGCCGGTAGTAGTGGAAGATCGAATCGGGGTCGGCCAGCGCCTGCGCCGCGTTGATGGCGGTGTAGTTGGGGTTCACCTTGATCCACGGCGTGCCGGTGGTAAAACCCGCGTGGGCCGCCGCGCTCCACTGCATGGGCGTGCGGGCATTGTCGCGGCTTTTGGCGTGCAGCATGCCCAGCACGATCTGCGGATCGAGACCGCGTTCGTCCACGAATTCGCGATACATGTTCAGGCTTTCTACATCTCGATAGTCCTCGATGCCGTCAAAGGCCACGTTGGTCATACCCAACTCTTCGCCCTGATAGATATAGGGCGTGCCTTGTAGCAAATGCGTAAACGTCGCCAGCAGCTTGGCCGACTGCACGCGATACTCGCCGTCGTCGCCGAAGCGCGAGACCGCGCGCGGCTGATCGTGATTGGTCAGATACGAACTGTTCCAGCCCCGATTGGCCAAGCCCGTCTGCCAGCGCATCGTCACGTCTTTCAGGTCGCACAGGCTCCACGGCTGGCTGAACCACTTGGGCTTGCCGGGCGCGGTGTCCAAATCCATGTGCTCGAACTCGAACAACATGCTCAGACAGCCGGTGTCGGGATGTGTGACCAGGCTGGCATAGTCGGGCGTCATCAGCGGCGTCTCGCCCACCGTCAACAGATCGTATTTCGATAAGACCTCGCGTTTCATCTCGTGCAGAAATTCCAGCAAACGCGGCCCGTTGATAAAGTACTGCCCGCCAAATTGATAGCGGCTGTCAGCGTCCATGATCGGCGCGTCCGGCAAACCGGGCACTTTGGAGATCATGTTGATGACGTCCATGCGGAAGCCGTCGACGCCCTGCTTCAGCCACCAGTGCATCAGGGCGTAGACCTCGGCGCGGACTTTGGGATTCTCCCAGTTCAGATCGGGCTGCTTTTTAGTGAAGAGGTGCAGATAGTATTCGCCCGTCGTTTCATCGAACTGCCACGCGGAACCGCCGAAGAACGAGGCCCAGTTGTTGGGTTCGCCGCCGTCTTTCGGCGCGCGCCAGATGTAGTAATCGCGATAGGCATTGTCTTTGGACTTGCGCGCCTCGACGAACCACGGATGCTCATCGGACGTGTGATTGACCACCAGATCCATGACGAGTTTGATGCCGCGTTGATGCAGTCCATCGATCATCTCGCGCCAATCGGCCAGCGTGCCGAACTCGGTCATGATGTCGCGATAGTCACTGATGTCGTAGCCGTTGTCGTCGTTGGGCGACTTGTACACGGGCGACAGCCAGACCACGTCCACGCCCAGCGCTTGCAGATAGTCCAGGTGTTGAATGATGCCGCGCAAATCGCCGATACCGTCGCCGTTTCCATCGGCGAAACTCCGCGGATAGATTTGATAAACGACGCTGTTCTGCCACCATCGTTGAGACATACTATTCCTCTTAGAAAAGACTTATCGATCCATGCAGGACACCAAGAGTACGAAGAAAGCCTGAAAACTTCGTGTGACTTCGTGTCCTTCGTGGATCAAGCGTAGGGCGCGTTTCTATACGCGCCGCCCTACGGTGTGGCTACCCGCCGGGCAAACACACGGGTTCGCCCTATGCTTCGTTGACCCGCTTCAACCACTTTAACTGCTCCGCCACCTGATACGTATCGCCGCCTTCGTGATGATTGTACGCCCACTCGATGATCTGGCGCGGCCCGGCGTAATGATTGTAGGCCGCAAACACCGTGCGCGGCGGGCAAATGTCATCCATCAGGCCTACGGAGAATAACGCGGGCGCAGTGGCGCGGGCGGCGAAGTTCAGCCCGTCGAAATACGCCAGCGTGTTAAATACCGTCTCGATTTGCGTGCGATGTATCTTGCAGTAGTGGGTGATCTCCTGATACGGATAACCGTCCGTGATCTCGGTGGCGACGCGATAGTGGCACAAGAACGGCACATCCGGCATCACGGCGAATAGATTCGGCACGAGGCCGCTCACCGCCACGCTGATACCGCCGCCCTGACTGCCGCCGCGCACCGCGATGCGATCGGGATCGATGCCGTCAAAGGCGCGCGCTGTCTCGATGGCGCGGACCGCATCCACAAACACGCGCCGATAGTAATACGTCTGCGGCTTGAGGATGCCGCGTGTCATGAAGCCCGGATGCTGCGGATTCGATCCGCCTTCTTCCACATCGGGCGTGTCGCCGCTGCGCCAGGTGCTGCCCTGGCCGCGCGTGTCCATGATCAGGTGCGCGTAACCAGCCGCACTCCACGTCAGCCAATCGATGGGCAGGCCGCGCCCGCCGCCGTAACCAATGTACTCCACCATGCACGGCAGCCGGCCCGATCGGTTCTTCGGCACGTTCAGCCAGCCCTTGATCGGTTGTCCGCCGTAGCCGTTGAACGTCACGTCAAACGTGTCGATCAATGCTAGACCGTTATCGATCGGCGCAAAGATCGGATTGAGATCAAACGCTCGTGCTTCGCTCAACGTCTGCGCCCAGAACGCATCGAAGTCGGGCGGCTCGATCCGATCGGGACGGTAGACACGCAGTTGCTCGATGGGCAGATCAAAGAACATGGGAAGCCTCCAGCGGATATGAATCGGCGAATCAGCGATCAAGCGAATAGCAAAATCAGCGAATCGGGAACGACAGATTCGCTGATTCGCTGACTTGCTGATTTTCAAGCCGTAACTTTGTGGATGTGATCGGCGATGCGTTCCAGACCCTGCGAGAAGTCCGAGTACGGATCGCGCTGATAGAATGGCGGGGCGGGGTTCAGGCGCGGATCGCGCTGCATCTCGCCCACCAGAATGTGGCCCTGCAAAGGCGCGCCCAGCAGCACTTCGATCTGCTCGGGTGTGGACGGGCCGGCAGCGGGATAGTGATTGAGCATGAACCAGAAGTGGCTGTCGCGATCGCGCATGTATTCGGCCACTTGCGCGGCCCGGCGCACAGCCATGGCCTCCGGTGTCAGCACGCACAGGTTCAGGCCTTCGCCGCGCGGCGTCAGCGGCGGCTCCTCCCAGCTGGAGAAGGCGCCCGCATCGATCACCACGTAATCGGCTTTGAGCAGCGCCGCTCTGCCAATGGTCGTCAGTGCGGCGCGCGTCATCAGCGCGGCTGTGTTGTACGCGGTCGCGCCGGGCACCACCCACACATCGGGCGCGTACTGGGCCGCATGGTTGATCAGTGTCGTCTCATCCAGGCTTTGCGCGCGGCTCAACAAGGATTCCAGCGCGTGTGTTTCCGGCAGGCCTAGCGCAAAGGCTACATCGCCCAACGGTCGCTGCCAGTCCAGCACCAGAACTTTTTTCTGCGTAGTCTGTTGCAGAGCCAGCGCCAGGTTGACCACCAGGGTGGTGGTACCCACACCGGGCTTGCTGCCAAAGACTGTCACGGTCTGCCCCACGGTGACGGGTTTGGCGCGCAACAGGGTATCCAGACGGGAGAGCAACTCGCCGGTCTTGACGGGCTTGGTGAGGTATTCGTTGCCGCCGCCGCGCAGCCCCCTGATCTTGGATTCAGTGGAATCCGACGCGGAGAGAAAGACGATCGGGATGTTGGCGCACTCGGGGATCTGCCGAATTTGCTTGACCGCCTGAAAGCCGTCCATGCCAGGCAGCATCACATCCATCAGCACCAGATCGGGCTTCTCGTCGCGCGCCAGTTCGATGCCGATCTCGCCGGACGTCGAGGAGATCACGTTGTACTGCGCGCGCCGCAAAATCAACTCGACCAGGCGCACCAAATTCGGATCATCATCGACGACGAGGATTTTTTGTCCGGGCATGGCGGTGCTCGCAAGCGATCAGGATGTGGCTAGTTTACAACATTGCCCCTAAAACGCAAAGTTTAGGGAAACAAGTCCATCTCGCGCGGCCGATTGATCTCCCGCGCCGATCCGTCTCGCGCCTCGAAGATCGCCCCGCGCACGATGACGGCCGGAATCGACTCGGCGGCCTGGCCCAGCAGCAGCGTGGCGGCGGCGGCGATTTGATCGGCGGTGCCGACTTCGGTGTGTTGCAGCGTGTAGCCAAACAAGTCTTTGCGACCCCGCCAATCTTCCAGCCCCGGCAAACCCGATAGGCCGATCGCCACCCCCACGGTTCCCATGCGATGCGGGCGGCCGTGGCTGTCGGCGATGATCACGCCGAGATCGACGCCGAATCGCTCGCACAGGGCCAATCGAATTTGCTGCGCGGATCGATCGGGATTTTCCGGCAGCCGCAGCACTCGATCGATCCCGTCGGGCGCGACGTTGCTCCGATCGACGCCCGCATTCGCCGAAATGAAGCCCAATCGATGCCGGGTGATAATCAGGCCGGGGCGCACGCGCACCACGGCTTCGCTTTCAGATAAGATCACCTCGATCAGGCGCGGGTCTTTGTCGCATTGCAGCGCCACGGCTTTAGCGTGACCGGAGGGTGTCACTGTTTCCAGATCGACGTAGCGGCCTTCGGCCTTGCTGACGATCTTCTGCGCCAGCACCAGCACGTCGGTAGACCTGACAGGTTTTGAAAACCTGTCAGGTCTTGTCAGGCGCTCAAGCGCATCGCCCAGAATTTGCGGCAAATCGTCGCCGGGCTGAATGAGCGGGATGCCGGTAAGCGGCAGGATGTGGATGGCGTTCATGTGGCATCCGTATGTGAATCTGAATCTGACGTCTGTGCTTGGGCCAGCGCAATGCGGCGATGCTGGCGCAACAGCGTGTAGACGAATACGTCGTTATCGCCGGGTAATTCCTCGTCATCGTCAGCGGCGACCAGCGGCAGCAACATCGCCGCCTGCGGGGCGATCTCGTCAGACTGGCGGGCGAGTTCGGTCAACCGTTGGCGGGCGATCATGTAGAGATCGGTAATGCGTGCTTCAGCCAACGCGTCGAGCCAATCGCGCGCGGCGTCGTCGATGCTTTCGGCGACGCGTTGCACTTGCTGGTCGGTCAATCGGTCCGGTCTGGTTAGGTCAAGATCGACGCGCACAGTTGAAAGGGCTGCGATAAACGCCTGCTGGAAGTCCCGCAAATCATCCTCCGTAAAGAGTTCCAGCTGCAACCGGTCGTCCAAAATAGTCTGCAATGCCGTGTCGATCAACTGATCGCTTTGATGTTGCAGAAAATCCATCAGGCCCGGCGTTTGTTTCGCCTTCTCGACGAGCGTCTCTGTCTTCGGATTGCTGTCGCCCGTGGCGAGTTGATTGAGGAGTTCGTCCGGGTTGGTGATGTCGGAATCTTCGACCAGCGCGCCGGCCGCTTCGGACAGGGCAGCGAATTGCTGTACGGCTTCGACGAAGACGCCATACACCAGCATACATTCAGCCCAGGCCATGTCGCCGACTTCGGCGCTGCCGGCGCTGGTCTCCAACACCAGCTGCACCATGGCCGTCTGCGCCAACTGTTCCCGCTCGTGCCGGGCGCGCAGCCGCTGGCGAAACCGATCGAGCCGCGCGAAAAAATCGCGCTTGAACTCAGGTGTCAGGACGTGCGAGATGGCTGTGGCGTGCAGTTCGAAGCCTTTGTCGTCGCGCTCATCATCCGGCAGTTGCCTGAGCGCATCCACGTCGATGTGCAACTGTTCCCACGTGTCCATCATCGCCTGACCGCTGGCGTAGATGTCAAAAGCCAGCCCGGCAAACTCCGATTCGGCGCGCCAGTTCTGGCTTTCCCACAGGACTTCGGTGGCGGCCTCGCTCCAGGCGGCTTGCGACTCGAACAAATTGCGCTCAGCGTAGAAGGCCAGATCGCGCATCAACTGATTTTGATGTTGAGTTTTCTGTTCGGCGGCCAACCGCTTCCGTCTATCGCGCTCGGCCTGTTTCTTGTCTTTTGAGGGTTTGCTGCGTTTGGCCATGCTTACGCCTCTGTGGATCGACCGCTGATCCGGTCAATAGTTTTACGCTCATCGCAAACGTCCACACGCCCATGATCGTGGCCGCCAGAATCTCCGGCACGGCGATGCGTTTGTGTGGCACCAGCGCAATGGCCAGGATGGCGGCGATGCCGGCGGCGACCGATAGAATGCCTTCAACCGATTGCCCGCGTTTGATCGCCGCACTGCCCAGCAAAATGTAACCCAGCGGCGTCGCCAGAAAATACGTGGCCGCGACATAGTAGTGCGTGCGCCCGTAATCTTCGGTGACGATACCGATCAATGGCAGAGCCACCGCGCCGATAACTATCGCCGTAAAACCCACGCGCGCCAGCCGCCCCGGCCCGAGCGATGATCGCAGCCCGCCGAGCACAAAGACCAGTTGCAGTGCGCCGCCGATGAGCAGCGCGGCGTTGAAGAGATTCGGCGTAGCGCTCACGCCCAGGTCGCTTAACGCATTATCGTGCCAGCTAAACCACGGCGACAGCTTGATCGAGACAAAGATCAACGTCAGCGTGATCGTCGGCGTGAGGATGCCGCACAGTCCGGCGAGGCGAGTGAAGCGTGTCGTCATGGGGCATCACAGGACAGCGGGACGGAGAGAAAGAGAGACAGCGAGATCGAGCAATCACTCATTCCCCCGTCTCTCTGTCTCTAGCGCGGCACGCCGGTCAGGTGGATGCCCGCGTTCTTGATCTTGAACGCGATGTTGATGTTGATCAGCACCGCCGTCAGCCCTTCGGCCACGACCGAGTTTTCAATCGGCCCGGCATTGAAGGCGGCCATGCCCGCATCTTTCGCCAGCGCAATGACAGTCTGCTTGGCGGCCTTGTCGTTGCCGCAGACCAGCACATCGCAGCCCAGGTCTTCTTCGACGTTGGACAGGTGCGTGTAGCTGACGTTCTGGAAAGCCGACACTACGCGCACGTTCTCACCCAGGAATTGCTGGGCGGCCACGCCCGCGCTGCCTTCCGGCACGCGATACGCTTTCTTCTTGTTGGCGGGATCGAGCGGGGCGGTCACGTCGATCAGCACCTTGCCCTGCGCGCCGTCTTTGATCATCTCCAGCGTGGCGCGATGCGCTTCGTAGGGCACGGACAGCACCACGACTTCGGCGGCCTGCGCGGCATCGGCGTTACCCAGGCCGCGCACCGCATCTTTGTTCAGCAGGTCGTTGAGTTCACTCGCGGCCGTTTCGGCGCGGGCGGCATCGCGCGAACCGATGATGATGCTGTGACCCGCGTGCGCCCAGCGCAATGCCAGCCCCTTGCCTTCCTTGCCCGTACCACCAATCACTGCGATTGTCGTCATGTCGTCTCCAAAGAATGAACCACGAAGGACACGAAGGTCCACGAAGTATTTCTTAGTGCTTCTTCGTGTCCTTCGTGGTTAAGTTTTTCGCCCATATTGACGCATTACTTCTGCCAGTTTGTCCAACGGCAGCGCATGCGCCGTGAAGCCTTGATAGCCCGTCATGGTTTCGGCGGCGCAGAGCGCGTTGAGGATGGCTTCTTCTACGGCTTCGGCCGTCGCTTCGAAGAGCGCGTCCATGTGCTCGTGCGGCAGCATCTTCAAATCGATCAGCCCTGCACCGTAATCAGGTACGTGATTGCCGGTGCTGAAGGCCAGGAAAATATCGCCGCTGAAGTTGTGACCCACGCCGCCCACACGCGCCAGCCCCACCGTGGCGCGCTGCGCCAGCCGCTTGCACTGTGACGGGATCAACGGCCCATCGGTCGCGACGATGATGATGATCGAGCCATCGCCGGTGGGTTTCGAGGGCAGGGGCACGACCTCAGGGCCAAGCTCGCGCCCGACAGGGACACCATCGACACGGAGCAGATGTCGTCGCCCGTAGTTGGCCTGCACCAGCGCGCCGACCGTCCAGCGTCCACTCTGGTTTTCGGCGATGCGCGATGACGTGCCGATGCCGCCTTTGAATTCGTGACAGATCATGCCCGTGCCACCGCCGACGTTGCCCTCGATTACCGGGCCACCGGCAGCGTTGGCGATTGCCTGAAAAACGTGCTCCTCGGTGAGGTGATGGGCGTCGGCGTCGTTCAACCGACCATCGTACGTCTCGGCGGCGACGGGCAGTGCGAACATGTGCGTGTGGCCGTGCGCCTGGCTGTACTTGCCCAGCGCCGTCTGCGCCACACCGACGGAATGTGTACAGGTGATGGCAATCGGACTGCTGAGCATGCCTGATTCTTCGATCCAGTGCGCGCCCGTCAACTCGCCACAGCCGTTGAAGGAATGAATTCCGGCCGTCGCGTTGTCGCGCCAGATCGTGCCCCGCCGGGGTACGATCACGGTGACGCCGGTGCGGGCCACACGCGGTTCGTCACAGATCAACGTCGTGTGGCCGACGAGCACATCGGGCACATCGGTGATGGCGTTGTGCAGGCCGGTTGGGAAAGTGCCGATGGTGATGTTGAGATCGCGGAGTCGGGGCATGGGCGTGTTGGTAAATTGGTTACTTGGTAAATTGGTTGATTGGTCAGCGGTGCAAGTATAACCGGAAAAGGCCGATGGAACAAAAGGCAAAACTTGCGGAAAATCTCAAGACCCGATCGGACGGCACAAACCAATCGGGCGGTTTGAATAAATAAGATATATTTGATAAATATTGACAGCCATTTTTCAGCGTGTTATAATCACCACGATTGGTCTGGATTCAACATCATCACGGAGGCGTGACACATAATGGGCGATGTACTGGAGATTCGCGGTTTGCGAGTCAAAGTGGACGACAAGGAAATTCTCAAGGGCGTCGATCTCACCGTGGAGCAGGGTGAGGTACACGCTTTGATGGGCCCGAACGGCTCGGGCAAGAGTACGCTGGCGTACAGCCTGTTGGGGCATCCGGGTTACACCGTCACCGACGGCGAAGTGATCTGGAAGGGCCAGAATATGCTGGAACTGTCACCTGATGAACGCTCGCGCGCGGGGCTGTTCCTGGCATTTCAATACCCCGTGTCGATTCCGGGCGTCACTGTGGCGAACTTCCTGCGTACCGCGCTGAACGCACGC
>JAUQXD010001170.1 GCA_030834835.1 Thermoflexales bacterium
ACATCGACCGGGCCGGTGATGTGGAAGATGCGATCGGGCGAGAGGAACGACTGGCCGCTGATGATCGTGTCGGCGTAACCCGCGCCGCTGATCGTCAACGTGGACGTGATGTCCAGATCGCCGTTGACGGCGGTATCGTCGTTGCCGCCGCGAATCAAGTTGTACGTGCCCGCCGGCACGCTGATGGTGTCCGCGCCGGGCAGGGCGTTGGCCTCCATGATCGCGGCGCGCAGCGTGCATTGCCCCGCCGTCGAAGTCTCGCACACGCCATTGCCGGGATTGGCATCGATCTGATCGGAGGTGTGATTGACGTTAAAGACGGCCAGCGGGGCCGCCGCCACCGATCGATTGGGGGCGACCCCTGAGAGCGTGAACATCAGCAGCAGTGCGCTGATCGCCAGTGATACCGCCAGTCCGTTTCGCACGAATGATTGCTTCAGCATGATTCGTTTTCTCCCTTGAAAAATTGATCAACCGCTGAGGTTGATGTTAGCTTGACAATGTTAAATTCGCCGGAACGCCGTCATTGCGAGCGCTTTTTGCGAAGCAATCTCAGCGCCGGTCGAACCGAGATTGCTTCGTCGCAAACGGCGCTCCTCGCAATGACGCCCCAATCTAACATTGTCAAGTTAGTTACTCGCCATGATCGCCACCGGCGCATTGGCAAACAGCCCCGCCGACAACATCACGCCCGCCGTCGATTTGGCCTGCCGCAGTTGAGCGGGTGTGATATTGCTGCCCGTCAAATCCGCGCCGGTCAGATCGGCATTGGTGAAGTCCGCGCCGGTAAGGTTGGCGTCGTGCAGCCGCGCGTGAGTCAGATCGGCGTTGCTCAACTTGGCCTCGCTCAGATCGGCTTTGCACAGATCGGCGTGCGGCAGCCGCGCCCAGCCCAGCTTCGCGCCGTGCAACTTCGCACCGGTCAAATCGGCGTTGCTCAAATCGGCTTTGCTCAGATCGGTGAACGATAGATCGGCGTAATCGAGATCGGCATTGGCTAAGTTCGCGCGAAAGAACTTGACGCCGACGAGTGACTCGCCGCGCAGATCGATCTGGGCCAAGTTCGCGCGGCTCAGGTCGGCGGCTTCACCCGCTTCATGCTTGTGATCCACCTCGCGATGATGCGTCTTCACGAACTCCAGCACTTCCGAGGTCTGCACTTGATTGCCCACCAGCCGCAGACGCACTTCGCGCAGTCGATCGCGTTTGGCGCGGCGCGCATCCAGCCACGCATTGGCCAGGATGCCCAGCATCGCGCCCAGAAAACCAAACGTGCCCCCGATAATCACACCCAGCAATGCATCCGACATGTTGTCTTCCCCCGTGCTGTTTTGATCCACGAATCTCCACGAATCTCCACTAAACTCATTCGCGTTGATTCGTGGATCGATTTTTAGGCCGAAATGGTTGCAGTGGCCTGCGCCTGCTTCATCGTGTTCGCCAGCAGGCCGTACACCGCCGTCCACGCCGCTTTCACTTCCGGCGTAAAGGCCGCGCCCAGTTCTTGCTCTAGCGCCCACAACAGCGCCGCGCCCACCGTCTCGTATTGCTCATCCGTCACGCCGTAAGCGCCGTGCCGCTGGCCCAACGCCTGGACCGCCGGGACCAGTTCATCCAATCGGTTGAGGTTGTTCACCGCCAACTTCAACATCGTCATCAACTTGTGTTTTTGTTCGGCCAGCTCGGCCGGAAACATCGATCGCAGGGTCGGGTCGAGCGTGAACAACCGCGCATAAAACAGATCGGCGGCCGCGCCCGCGCCGGGTTCAACTTTGGCAAACGAGTCTTGCACTAACTTGATGTGTTCCAGTTTCATGCCGTGCCTCCCTGTGGTATGCTTGCGGCGACGTGTTCATTGTGCCAGAAACGCGCGGCGCTTGGTAGATCAGTCGATGATATAAAAAGCGATATAACCTTATGGACGAACCGCTAACCTTTGGCCCGTGGCTCAAGCAGCGCCGCAAAACGCTGGATTTGACGCAGCAAAACTTGGCCGACCTCGCCCACTGCTCCATCGTCACCATTCGCAAAATCGAATCGGGCGATCTGACGCCGTCCAAACAACTGGCCGAGGCCCTGTCGATCGCGCTCAAGATCGATCCATCCGATCAAGCTGCGTTCATTACCTTTGCGCGCTCGCGCCAACAACTACAGGCGGCGGACTCATTCACAACCCGATCGGCCTCCGCCGCCCCCACGGTTATGGCGCCGATTGCGCCACGCGTGTATCGCGTGCCTGCTTCACCCTCGGCCATCATCGGGCGTGAGTGGGAGATCAGCGCGGCGAGTGATCTGTTGCAGCGGAGCGCGCGTTTGCTCACGCTCAGCGGGCCGCCGGGTGCAGGCAAAACGCGCTTGAGTCTGGCCATTGCCGAAAGCCTGCAAAACGATTTCGCGCATGGCGCGTGCTTTGTGCCGCTGGCCGCCGTCGACGAGGCCGCGCTCGTGATCAACGCCGTGGCCGATGCGCTGGGCGTGACGGAGACGGCCAATCGTTCACTTGCGGCGGCAACGCACGCTTACCTTAGCGACAAACACTTGCTGCTGGTGCTGGATAACTTCGAGCAAGTGATCGCTGCGGCGAACGAGGTCGCGCAGTTGTTGCAGGCCGCGCCGCAGATCAAACTCATCGTCAGCAGCCGCGAGACGCTGCGGCTTTACGGCGAATACGATTTCCCCGTGCCGCCGTTGACAACGCCTAATCTCAAAGCCGCGTTGTCGTGCGAAGAACTGAAGATGTATTCAGCGTTGGAGTTGTTTGAGCAGCGCGCCCGCGCCGTGCAGCCGCGCTTTGAGATCGATGACACCAATGCGGCTACCATCGCCCGCATCTGTGCGCGCCTCGACGGACTGCCGCTGGCGATCGAGATGGCCGCGGCCCGCAGCCGCTGGTCGTCGCCGGACAAGTTGCTCGATCAATTGACGCAGCATTTGCCTTCATTACAAGGTGCGTGGCGCGATCGATCACCGCGCCAGCAAACGCTGCGCGGCGCGATCGATTGGTCGTATCACCTGCTTACGCCGGAAGAGCAACACGTCTTCGACGTGTGCGGCATTTTTCCGGGCGGCTTCGAT
>JAUQXD010000123.1 GCA_030834835.1 Thermoflexales bacterium
TGCCCTGGTGACGAGCGTGACCGTGTTGATCATCGCCTGCCCGTGCGCGCTCGGGCTCGCCACGCCGATGAGCCTGATGGTCGGCATCGGCAAGGGTGCAGAGAACGGCATCCTGATCCGATCGGGCGAAGCGCTACAAACGGCACATCAGATCAAGACGGTGGTACTGGATAAGACTGGCACGATCACCAAAGGCAAGCCGGAACTAACCGATGTCGTTGTAGTCGGTGACTGGAAAGAGAACGACCTGCTGCGACTGGCGGCTTCAGTCGAGCGATCCTCAGAGCATCCGCTGGCCGAAGCCATCGTTGAAGGTGGGAAGACCCGCCAGTTGACCCTGGTCGAACCGAGCGCCTTTGAGGCGGTGCCGGGCCACGGCGTGATTGCGACGGTTGAAGGGCGACGAGTCGTGTTGGGCAATCTCAAGATGATGCAGCGCGAATCAAGCGCCCTGGGTAATCTGGAGGCGAAGGCCGCGCAGTTGGCCGACGATGGCAAGACGCCGATGTATGTAGCCATCGATGGTCAGGCGGCCGGCATCGTGGCCGTGGCTGATACCATCAAGGAAGATTCGGCGGAAGCGATCGCGGCTTTGCACAAGATGGGGATTGAAGTGGTGATGATCACCGGCGACAATCAGCGCACTGCTAATGCGATCGCGCGACAAGTCGGCGTCGATCGGGTGCTCGCCGAAGTATTGCCGGAAGACAAAGCGCACAACGTGCACCTCCTGCAAGCAGAAGGTAAGAAAGTCGCGATGGTCGGCGATGGCATCAACGATGCGCCCGCGTTGGCCCAGGCGGATGTCGGTTTAGCGATCGGCACCGGCACCGATGTCGCGATCGAAGCCTCGGATATCACGTTGATCAAGGGCAGTTTGAAAGGCGTGGTCACTGCCATCGAGGTGAGTCGCGCCACCATGCGCAACATCAAACAAAATCTGGTGGGCGCGTTCATCTACAACGTGCTGGGCGTGCCGGTGGCGATGGGCGTGCTGTATCCGTTCTTTGGCATTTTGCTCAGTCCACTGCTGGCGGGTGCGGCGATGGCGTTCTCCAGTGTGACCGTCGTCAGCAATGCCAATCGGCTGCGCACCTTTAGGCCGCGCTTCAGCGCGAAATAGCATCAGATCGAACAACGAATGGAGAGATAACATGACACCTGCACAAATTATGGTTACGATCGCGGGCCTGGCCCTCAGCATTTTCATCGCGTGGTTCTTCTGGTTTGCGCCGAAAGGGAAAATCAAGGCGGCTATCAGTGCGAGCGGCGCGCAGGAAGTGGCCGTCACCGTCAAAGGCGGTTACACGCCTGATCTGATCGTCGTGAAGGCCGGGCAGCCCGTGCGCTTGCGCTTTACGCGCCAGGAGAGTTCGGCCTGCTCGGAAATGGTACTCTTCCCCGACTTCAATCAAAGCGCCAAACTGCCTGAAGGTGAAGAGGTCAGCGTCGAGTTCACGCCCGACAAGCCCGGTGAGTATGGCTTTCAATGCCAGATGGGTATGCTGCGCGGCAAGTTGATCGTGGAATGATCCGCGCTGCATGGTCGCCATGAAAATAAGGCAAACGGCGTACATTCGACAAATCGAATTCCGCTACAGTCAATTCCAGAATGAGACAACTCCACCTCCCTCATTACTGGCTGGTCATACGACTGGCCAGTAATGCTTTGCATCAGCACTTGCACGCCGGTCACCCCCGCCAAATAGCGCATGGAAAAACAGGCCAAATGCACGTTACGCGCAGGCCCGATCCCCGTTAGAATCTGATTGTCGTGTGACGACATGTCGGACAGTATCCGCATTTTCAGTTGAACATCTACCACTCACTTACCGCTGAGGAGTTACATGGACTCAACCTGTCATGTCGAGCCGCTCCAAAAAATCGCTACCCGTGAAGAACAACAATCCACAACCTTGATCCGACTGAG
>JAUQXD010001171.1 GCA_030834835.1 Thermoflexales bacterium
CAGCACCAGCCCGATCGGGATGCAGTACGCTGCCGAGATTACACAGCCCACACCGGAAGGCACGTCGAACGGCCTCATCCAACTCTTCGGGCAGGCGTCCGTCGTTTTCGTCTACATCATGGAAGCGCTGAAAAGCGCCGATGGCTCCTTCACGCCATCGCTGCTGATGGCGGTCGGGTTGTTGATCATCAGCGCGGTGATCATCACGCAACTGAAAGACCCGCAGCCGCGTGGTCTGGAATCAACTGTCTTGCCCGGCGGCGGCAGTTGACCAGCTAACCGCCCAGGATTGACCGTCTCAACGCGAGCTGAATGACCGCTCGCCCCTCGAACGCGTGACCCTGTGGTTACGCCCTCTCTGCGACGCGAGCCGTTGCCGCCTGCTGAGCCGCAGCCTTCATGCGCCGCCGCCATGCGAACGCTTTCGCCATGCGCGCCCCGCGCACAGGGCGGACAAGATGTGTCAGGCATCCAGATTGACCATTGGTCACAGGTTAGAAGACCATATATCGAGAATGGCTGTTCTGTGGTTGCCCCGCCTGCCGTTCCGATCTGACCGCGCGTAATCGTCAATGCCCCGGTGACATTTGTCATGCCAGGATCAGGAGCATCGAACCGATGACGCATCATTACATCAGCTATAAAGTTGACGCATCTGTTGATTTACGGAGGGATTTACCATCATGTCAGTTCGCTCGACCTTTGTGCGCAGTTTCATAGTTGTTGCCGTCATCACGTTGATCAGTTCGGCGTTCGCGTTGCTGATAACGCACCCGGCCGCAGCTACGCTGCCGCCACCGCCGCATCGCGCAAACGATCTGGAGCGTCTGCCACGCCTGCCCGACGCGCTCACGCCTGACACAGACGCGCAGTCGGTGCAGGCGGTCAATGTCTCGCCGTGGTACCGGGTCGCGTTCCAATCGGCGCGCGACGATAACTGGGAGATCTATTTTGGCAATGACGATGGCAGCGGCCAAACGCGCCTGACTTATCACGGCGATTCCGACATTCAGCCGCGGCTCAATCGAGGCGCCACGCGGATCGTGTTTGCCTCACGGCGCAGCGGCAACTACGACATCTATACGATGAATGTCGACGGCAGCGGTGTGACTCGCCTCACTACCAGCAGCGGCGATGATCTCTTGCCGTACTGGTCGCCTGACGGCAGCCGCATCGTGTTTCAATCCACGCGCGACGGGCAGGCCGAAGTTTATGTGATGAATGCGAACGGCAGCGGCCAGACCCGGCTAACCTTTAACAGCGACTACGACGGCGAAGCAGCCTGGTCGCCCGATGGAACCCGTATCGTCTTCGTCTCAAAACGCACGTCCGGCACGACTGACTACTGGCTGTGGACCATGAACGCAGACGGCAGCAACCAACAGCTGCTGGCCAATCAACCCTACTGCGGGCATCCCGTGTGGTCGCCCAGCGGTACCAGGATCGCTTATGATGCGTCCGGGGGAGACTACTGGCAGAACTTGTGGATCGTCAACGCCGACAGCAGTAATGCACATCAGGTCTTCGACGAATACGGACAGATGGATACGTGGGCGGGCAGCTGGTCGCCCAACGAACAGTACATCGCCATCACGCGCATCTACTATACCTATTACCAGGGCCAATTGTATTGGACTGAAGCCTACGTGGATGGGTTCGATCCCGTCATGGGCTTTACCGTTCGACTCAGCCCATCCAACGCAGACTGGCGACCCGACTGGCAGAGCCTCGACATCACGCCGCCGACCGCCAGTCTGGGCGTACCCGCCGCACCGGCCCGCAGCCCCATCGGCGTGACGTGGTCGGCCACGGATGCTCAATCGGGCGTGGGCACGTACGATGTGCAAGTCAGGGAAGGCGCGGGTGGATCGTGGACCGACTGGCAGTCGGCAACAACGGCGACATCGGCTCAATACGCCGGCATAGGCGGGCACACGTATTACTTCCGGGTCCGGGCGCGCGATCAGGCCGGCAACGTGGCGGCGTGGTCAGCTGCGCCTCAGGCCAACACGACAGTCGAAGCGCTGCCGCCGACGAGCAGTGTCGGCGCCCTGCCCGCCTTTGTCAAGAATCAAGTTACTCTACAGTGGAACGGCTCCGATCCGGGTGGCTCAGGCATCGAGACATACGACGTGCAGTATCGCGATGGTGTCAACGGTGCCTGGACCGGCTGGCTGACGGGCACGCTGAATCTGACCGCCGCCTTTTCCGGCGAGAGCGGGCACACTTATTTCTTCCGCGCACGCGCCATCGATAAGGCCCAGAATCTGGAGGGCTGGCCGGCTGGCGACGGCGACGCCTCAACGCAGTTCTATGTGTGGGCGATCAGCGGGCTGGCGAAGGACAACACCGGCACGCCGGTATCGGGGATTACGGTCGCGACGCAGCCGGTTGCGCAAGCCACTTTCACCGATGATCCTGACGGTCTGTTCACTGCCTATGTTGTAACTGACTCAATGATCTACACGACAACCTGGAGCAAGTCTGGCTATGGCGGCTTGCCACCTACGCCGTTTGAAGGCGGCACTTCCCAACCACCTAACCCGCAACAGGGCGTGTTGCCCGCTCAAGACAACGGCGGCCCAGCATTTGTAACCGTCTCCAATCTGACTCCCGGCCAGCGCTATCGTGTGATTGTTAAAGGCACGTGGGAATACACTTACGGCGTGCTAATTGATGCCCAATGGGCCCGGCATCCATCATGTGCCGTACCGACTGACTTCTGTTACTACTCGCCCAATGTCGGGTTCAATGGCGTATACCGAGCGGCGCAGACCGGCCAGACCATGGTCGATCCCAATCACGAATACACTTACAGCTGGCTGGCCGACAGTCCAACTTTGCAGCTGAATCTCGGCGATAGCCAGTACTGGGACAATTCTGGCGCGTTGACGTTTGAGATTTTCCCGGAAGATCAAGATCGTCTGGATCAGACCGTCTTCCTGCCGCCAGCCGATAACGTCGTGCTTAACGGTGATTTTGAAGCCCCCGCCGTTGACGCCTGGCTCATGCAGGGTGCCATCACGCCGACCCTTGCCAACTCGTTCGGCCATACCGGTCAGCACAGTCTGCAACTAGGCTCGGCCAGCGTGCTTGAAGCGGGCGATTCGGCTGCGACTCAGGTCGTCACTTTGACACCGGAGATGAGCGCGCCGGTTCTATCGTTCTTGATTCAACCGCGTGAGATCAGTTCAACGCTGGTCTTCAATCAAGGCCGGGGCAAATCAATTGACCGCGCTGCCGCCGACGACCGACTGTTTTCAGTTCAGCTGCTCGACGCACTTACAACGACAACGCTTTACTCGGCCACTCTGACCGCCCAAGATTGGACCCACCATTGGTTCGATCTCTCGCCATGGGCGGGGCAGCTGATCACACTTACATTCAGCACGACTCAAGTGGCAGGCGCGTCGGCCCCGGTCATCTACCTCGACGAAATCTCGGTCGGTTCGGCGATGCCCGACGTCTGGGTACAGGCTGGCGCGCCCACCACTGGTCTGCGCGCCACGTCGATCGTTTATCAACTCACCCTGGGCAATCAGGGCGGCGCACCGGCCAATGGCGTGATGGTGACCGCCACGCTGCCGGCCGACGTGACGTTCGTCGACGCCAGCCTGCCGCCCGTGTCCGCTTCGCCCGTACTGACGTGGAACCTGGGCGACTTCACGGGGAAGAGCACGCCGGTCGCGCTGTTGATCACGGCCACAATCGCGGCGACGGCAACTAACTTCAGCACGCTCACCGCTGATTTTGAGATCGGAACCACGACTGGCGAACTCGAACGGGCCAACAATGTCGCACGGGCTGACACCTTTGTCGGGCTGAAAGTGTTCCTGCCAGTCATGCAACGTCAGTAACTCCGTTCGATTTTCACCAGTTTATCAACAAAAAAGCCCGCTCACTCCGAGTGGGCTTTTGATTTACAACCGTCAATTCCGCAGTATACTGAAAGCGGAACTCTCGCCAGCTGTGTTGCGTCCTGTGAGTGACATCGCTCGCTACTCACACTCAGGAGGTTCGCCCATGTCCCGCTCGTCACGCGTCAAATGGCTGTCGTTCGCTGCGATCGTCATCCTCGTCGTCGCCACCATCTATATCAGCAATCTGCCGAGTTCGCTCGCCCAGCACGATACCATCGTGCTGGGCGAAAGTCGTTTTCCGCCCGGCGGTCAGGCCGCGCTGCGCGTGCTGGTGCGCGATCATCGCGATGCCCAACCCGTGCCCGACGCGCAGTTCACCGTCTCGCTGCAAGCGGGCGACGCGGCACCGCAAGCCGTGTACACCGGCACCACCGATGCCGCCGGCAGCGCCGTCGTGGCTTTTGATCTGCCCGATGATGTTCCGCCCGATCACAACCTGATCGTCGAAACGCGGTCGTCGCTGGGGACCGATCGAGTGGTGCAGCCGATCAAGATCGAGCGCGCCTATCGGCTATTGCTCACCACCGATAAACCGATCTATCAACCGGGCCAGATCATCCATCTGCGCGCGCTGGTGCTCAGCACCTCCGACCGGACTCCGGCTGCTAATCAGTCGATCGAGTTCGTCATCGCCGACGGCAAGGGCAACAAGGTCCTCCGCCAGACCACGACCACCTCCGAATATGGCGTAGCCTCCACCGATTTTCAACTCGCCACTGAGGTGAACACGGGCAACTACAACCTGACGGTTCAACTCGGCGACACCTCGTCAGAGAAGACCGTGGAAGTAAAGCCGTATGTGCTGCCCAAATTCGAGATAGCCATCACCACCGATCGCACTTTCTATCAACCGGGCCAGTTGCTGCGCGGCACGTTGAACGCCAACTACTTTTTCGGCAAGCCTGTGAATAAGGCACAAGTCACGCTGGAAGGCTACACTTTCGACGTCGAGCGCACTATCGTCGCCAGCCTGAAGGGCCAGACCGACGCGCGTGGCAACTTTGATTTCGCGCTGGACTTGCCCGACTTCATCGCGGGCAGCGATCTGGACGGCGGACAGGGCCGCTTCTATGTGCAGGCCGCCGTGATCGATCAGGCGCAGCACACCGAAGTATCCAACCTGTCCGTGCCCATGACGCAAGACGCAGTGGTGATTCGCGTGGTGCCGGAGAGCGGTCAACTGCGTCAAGACGTTGAGAACATCCTGTACGTGATGACCAGCCTGCCCGATGGCACACCCGTCGAGGCGGATGTCACGCTGTCCATGCCGTATATCGAACGCACATTGACCGCCCGCACCGATCGCTACGGATTGGCCGAAGTGCGCTTCACGCCGCAAAACACCTATCAGCAGATCGACGTGTCGGCGCAGACCGTCAACGGCGATCGCGCCACGCGCCGCTTCGATTTTCGGGGCGACTATTACTGGACGTCCGATGTTCTGCTGCGGCCCGACAAGCCCATCTACACCGTGGGCGAGTCGATGCAGCTGGACTTCTTCTCCGCGCAGACCAGCGGCATGCTGTATCTGGATATCGTGCGCGACGGGCAAACCGCCGGCCTGCGCACCGTGCCGATGGAGGGCGGTCGCGGCGCGATCGTCGTCGATCTCACGCCCGACCTGTACGGCACGCTGGAACTGCACGCCTATCGCGTCGATACCTATGGCCGCCTCGTCCGCGACACGCGCCTCGTCGTCGTCAACGCCGCGACAGATCTCTCGGTCGCCATGAAAGCCGATCGGGCTGTGTACCGACCGGGCGATCAGGCTGCGTTGGATCTGGCCGTCACCGGCGTCGATGGTGTCGGCGCACCATCGGCCATCGGCCTCGCCATCGTCGATGAATCCGTCTTCGCCCTTGCGGAACAAGACCCCGGTTTTGCGCGCCTGTACTTCCTGCTGGAACAAGAATTGCTGGAGCCGAAATACGAACTGCATGGCTTCAGTCTGGTGCGCACGCTGGACGCACCCGCCACGCGCGAACAGCCGATCTTCGAAGCGCAAACCATGGCCGCCTCGGCCGCGCTGGCCGAAGCGCTCACACAGCGCAGCGGCCTCAGCCTGGCTGTCAACACCCATCAGGAACTGGAGCAGCGGGTGCGTCAGACGCAATCGGCGTACTTTGGCGTGATGAGCAAGGGCTTGTTCGCGGTGTCCATCGTCATGGCCGGCGCGATCGTGTGGAACGGCGGCGTGTGGCTGCATCGCCGCAAGCGGCTGGGCTTGAGCGTCTTGTTCGTCGTCATCAGCGGCGTGATGTTCTATGCCGCGCTGAATTCAAGAAACTACAGCCTGGTGAATACGCTGGAGATCGGGTTGCTGTTCTCCGTCCCCATCGGCCTGATCGCGCTGATCGTGCTGGCCGCGCGCCATAAAGACCGCAACTTGCGCCGCGCCGTGCAGTTGCTGGCGTTGTACGTGTGTCTGGTGATCGTGCTCGTTTTTGTCTCGTTCCGCGGCGGCAGTTCGTCGTACGACATTGAATGGCTGGGAACCTTTGCGCTGGGTCTGGTCGTGTTGATGTTCTTCATGCTGCTGGTGGGCGCGCTGACCGGCGGCTGCTGCCCACAGGCGATGAGTCTATTGCTGATCTTTGTGCTGATTCTGTCGTCGGGCTGCGCGGGTATGGCAATGCCGGCGACGCCAGCTGCCATGCAGCAAACGGCTCTCGTCGCGGAGAAACAGGCTGCAGCCGGGACGGCCCCTGCCCCGACAGATCAGCCTCGCTTGCGACAGTTCTTCCCCGAAACGCTGTTGTGGCTGCCCGACGCCGTGACGGATGCCAACGGCCAATTGCACCTCGACGTGCCCATCGCCGACAACATCACCACGTGGCGCATGACGGCGCTCGCTTCTACGCGCGACGGGCGACTGGGCACGGCCACCGGCAGTCTGCGCGTCTTCCAGGATTTCTTTATCGATCTCGATCTACCCGTGGCGCTGACCGTGGGCGATGAAGTGTCGATCCCGATCGGGGTGTTCAACTATTTGCCGCAAGCGCAAACCGTCCGATTGGAACTCGCGCCCGCCGATTGGTTTGAGCTGCTCGACGAGCCGATCCAATCACTGGACATCGCCGCCAATGATGTGAGCGTGACCTACTTCCGAATTCGCGCTAAGGCGTTTGGCTTGCAGCCGTTCAAAGTGACAGCCTATGGCACGCAGTTGTCGGACGCGATCCAGAAGAACCTGACGGTGCTGCCCAATGGCAAGCAGCTGTTCTTCACACACTCCGATCGGCTGACGCCCGATACGCCCGTTAAGCAGACGATTAATTTTGCGGCGCAGACCATCACCGGCACGCCGGCGATCAATGTGAAGATTTATCCCGGCATCGTGAGCCAGATCGTGGAAGGGCTGGACAGTATGCTGCACATGCCCTACGGCTGCTTCGAGCAAACATCGTCGTCCACCTACCCCAATGTGCTGGTGCTGGATTATCTGCGTTCGACGCAGCAGGCGTCGCCCGAAGTGCAGTTAAAAGCCGAGCAGTACATCAATCTGGGTTATCAACGGCTGACCACCTTTGAAGTAAGCGGCGGCGGTTTCTCGTTGTTTGGCGGGCCGCCCGCCAGCCAGATGCTCACGGCTTACGGCCTGCAAGAGTTCGGCGACATGCAGCGCGTACGCGACGTCGATCCCGAACTGATCAAGCGCGCGGCCAACTGGCTGCTGGCGCAGCAAAGCAGCGATGGCGCGTGGGCGGACATCGGCGGATTGTCGCATGGCGCGCGCTTCAGCAACGTGCAGAATGAAGCGCTGCCCGGCACTGCCTACAGTGTGTGGAGTCTGATCGAGGCGGGCTACTTCAACGAGGCGGGCACACAGCGCGGCCTGACTTACCTGCGCGCGCACGCCACCGAAACCGACGACGCTTACGTGCTGGCGCTGGTTGCCAATGCGCTTGTCAGCGCCGATCGAGCCGCGACGCCAGATCGCGCCGCGACGCCCGAAGGCACACTCAAGTTGGACGCCGCCACGCTGAGCGTGATCAACCAACTGGCGGAGCGGGCCACGCGCGAAAAGAACACCGCGATGTGGTCGAGCGCCATGACCTACACCGGCGCGACGGGCCGCACGGGCGACATCGAGACGACGGCGCTGGCCGCGCTGGCCTTGCTGCGCGCGGGCGAACAGCCGGAGATCGCGAATGCGGCGTTGACGGCGCTGGTTCAACAGAAAGACAACTTCGGTACGTGGTATTCCACGCAGGCCACGATTCTGGCCCTGAAGGCGCTGCTGCAAAGTGTGCGCAGCGGCAGCGAGCACGTCAACGCGACCGTCACGATCAAGGTCGATGGCGGCGAGGCGCGCAGCGTGCAGGTGACGCCGCAAAACTTCGACGTGACGCAGGTGCTGTCGTTCAACGATCTGGCTGCCGGCGATCACACGATCGAAATTGCGATGAGCGGCGAGGGCAACCTGATGTATCAGATCGCGGGCAGCGCCTATCTGCCGTGGAGCGCTGTGCCGGTCACCGGCGAAAAGACCGGGCCGGTTTCGATCGGGGTGAAATACGATCGATCGGAGTTGCAGACCAACGACAGCGTGCGCGTCGACGTCAGCGTGAAGTTGAATCCCACAGACAGTCGCGCCGAATCGGCGTTGATCGATCTGGGCGTGCCGCCGGGCTTCACCGTGCAGACCGAAGACCTCGATCAGTTGGTGGCCGATTATCACGACGTGCCGGAAGATTTCCCCGGTGCGAAAGTGGAACGCTACGAGTTGACGGGGCGGCAGGTGTTGATCTACCTGACCAATTTGAGCAGCGTGCAGCCGCTGAACTTCAGCTATCGCTTGCGCGCCCGCTTCCCGTTGACGGCGCAGACGCCGGCCAGCGTGGTCTATGATTACTACAACCCGGACGTGATCGGCGAAGCGCAGCCGCAGATGTTGACAGTGAGGCCATAGCATCCCATCTGAGCCTGACGTATGAGTGAAGGGTCTCGATGCTGCACAGTATCGAGACCCTTCACTTTTGCCAGCAATTCTCAATACAAATCAACCACCCAATGTACCTTTCGATGCATGACAGCTGCCCC
>JAUQXD010001172.1 GCA_030834835.1 Thermoflexales bacterium
GGTGTGCGGGATGTGCCGCGCTTCCAGTAGTTTGCTCAGCTGCGCGGAGGTCGTGCGAGTCCAATCGGATGCGCCGGAATCGACATAGAAGCGTAGCGACTCGATCGGCGCAGTGGACGCCAGATCAAACGGATCGAAATCGGCCGCGGCGTTATTGACACCCAGTGCCGCGCTATGCGCACCCACCGACGAGAACAGTTCGGGATGTCGGAAGGCAATTTCCAGCGCCCACACGCCGCCGCGTGAAATGCCGCCGATGGCGCGATAACTGCTCTGGCGCAGCGTCCGATAAGTCTTGTCGATATAGGGAATGAACTCATCGACCATCGCGCCTTCAAACGACTTGTCGCCGCCGGACGTGCGATTGTAAATACCTTCCTTGTCACCACGCGGCATGGCGATGATGAAAGGCGGCAGTTCGCCGGACTGGATCATGCGATTGGCTGCGCCGACCACGCCCAGATCGATCCAGTGATTCTCATCCATCGGCCAGCCATGGAGGAGATAGATCACCGGATACCTGGTCTTATTGCTTTCTTCGTCGTAGCACGGCGGCAGATAGATGGCGTATTCGTGTGGCTTGCCAAAGACATCACCGGGCCACTTATCGCGCACCAGTTGACCGTTGCTGCGGCAGTCGCTGGTGGATAACGGCTGCGCTACCAGGGTGGCGCGCGGCATGGCCGTCGCGGTGACAGCTGGTTCGGGTGTAACGGTGGGTTCAAACAGATTAATCGGAGTGGGCGTCGGCGTCGGGGCGACATTGATGATCACCTCGACGCTGCCTTCGGGCGCAGCCAGATCGACCGGCTCTTCGATAGCCAGCGCGGTATTTTGAGTGGTGGGCGGCAGCAGTGCCAGTTGCGCGCAGCTGCCTAACGGCACAATGGCGGCCACTAACAGCAGCCACAGGGCCAGACGGACGACGTGTTTCACTACGCTACGACCTCTTGCTCCGGCGGGTTTATGGCAGTCCGAAGCATTGACTTCCAATTCTACCAGAGGCCGGGCAGATCGCAAAATGTGGGCACGCTGGCAAACGCCAGCGTGCCGGTCACCGCAGCTGTGCGCGCAGCGCCGCGGGATCGGTGACCGGCTGTTGACACGCAAATTGCTGGCAGACGTAGGCGGTGGCCTGTCCGCCTATTGCTGGCCGATCGATCAGCAGCGGAATGGCCGAAGTGCGATCGGGCAGCGCGGCCGCGATAACTTGATCAGGGCGGTAGCCTTCACGCGCCACGGCCAGCAGCGCCCGGCCCGCCTCCGATCGGACATCGCCGACGATGGCGATTTCGCACGGATCGCTCAGTGCAAAATCGAGCGCGCACAGCCACTGGGCAAAACCGGTGGGGGCCTGGGCCAGCGCACCCTGCAAGATGCTCAACATCAATTCGGCCTGTTTGTAATACAGATCGTTGCCCGTAAACGCGTAGAGTTTGAGCAAGACCGTCGCGGCCAGCGCATTGCCCGATGGCACAGCGTTGTCCTGCAAATCTTTGGGCCGCGTAACCAGCGCTTCGTGATCGTCGCTGGTGTCGAAGAAGCCGCCTGCCGGATCAGCAAAGTGCTGGAGCATCACATCGGCTAATTCGCGCGCGGCCACAAACCAGCGCTCGTCAAAGGCAGTTTGATACAACTCAATTAGACCTTCGATCACGGCGGCATAGTCTTCCAGGTACGCATTGAGTTTAGCGCGACCGTCCTTCCACGTGCGGAGCAATCGTCCGTCAGGGGTGCGCATTTCGCGCAGAAGAAACTCGGCGTTGCGTTCCGCCACCGATTGGTATTGCGCCGCTTTTTCGGCCAGTGCGGGATCGCGGGCGGCTTCGGCAAAAGCGGCCAGCATCAATCCGTTCCACGCCGACAGGACTTTCTCGTCCCGGTGAGGTTTCACGCGCCCTTCACGCACATCGAACAATTTCTGCCGCGCTTGAGCCAATTTCGTTTCCAGTTCTGGTAGCGACAAATCGTTGGCCTTCGCGACATCGATCGGGTCTTTCACCACGCTGAGGATGTTTTGTCCTTCAGGTAGATGCTGTTCGTGACTGCTTGCGCTCCGCCCGCTTTCTGCGGAGAAGTTTCCGTGTGAGGCAACGCCGTACACTTCGCTGAAGAGAATTTCGTCGTCGCCCAGGATCGAT
>JAUQXD010001173.1 GCA_030834835.1 Thermoflexales bacterium
CCGAACGGGTACAGCAGTACCAGGCCTGGTCCCTTCTGGCCGATACAGTTACCGAAGCGGAAGACCACGATCCGCTGGAATTGCGGCACCACGCGAATCGCGCTGAACACCAGGCCCGCGCCCACGATCAAAATTGCGCCAACGACACACGCTGCTAACAAACCGCCGTCCATATGCTTCCTCCTGAAGAAAAGTGAGGCGTGCGTTCACGCCTTACGGATTGACGCGCTTGACGTGCAAGGTCAAGCCGGTGCGATTGAGCACTTCCACTTCGGTGCCCGGCTCGATCGGTTCGTCGGCGCTGATCGTCCACAGTTGACCGACGATCTGCGCGGTGCCGGGGGCGGTGGGCTGCACGATCGTCTTGACGACGCCCGTCGTGCCCACGACGTTTTGCGCCACGTGATCGACCCGTTTTTGCTGGCGCACGCGCATCAGCGCCGACAGCACCAGCGCGCTCAGCCCGGCCGTGCTCAACGTCACGCCGACGATCAGCCAGACGGGCAGACCTTCTGCGCCCTGGCGCACCGGGAACAACATCAGCGAGCCGATCAACAGTGCGACCGCGCCGCCCAGCGTCAAAGCGCCGTGCGTGGTCGCGGTCACGTCGATGATAAACAGCACGAACGCCACGACAATCAACAGCACGCCAGCAAAATCGGCCGAGAGGCGAATCAACCCGATGGCGGCCACAGCCAGCGCGATAAAGGCGATGACTTCCGCCACGCCGGTGCCCGGCGTCGTCGTCGCCACCAGCAGCATAAACAGGCCGACGATTAAGGCCAGATACGCCACGCTGGGATTGCTGAGAAAAAGAAAGAGTTGGTCTCCAAGATTCATCGCGCACCTCCGGCGATAGTGGGTGATTGGTAATCGGTAATCGGTTGATTGGTAATTGGTTGATCGGTAATCGGTTGATTGGTTACCGGTTGACCAGTTACCAGTTAACCAATTACCAGTTGACCAGTTACCAGTCTCAGTCTGCCACGAATCAGCCGCGCCTGCACGACAGCCACCTGACGGCCATCGGCTAAGCCTCCGTCATTTGCTTGCGGATCAACTGATAAACGTCGCGCGGCTGCTCGATATTTGAAAACGACGGTGTTGAATCCAGCATCCAACTGTTACCGTAACGGCCATAGCCAGCCATCAGGCTTTGCCCAAACGTCAACGTGCCGGTGCCATCACGATTTTCACTCAGCGTGATTTGCGCCAGATTTTTCAGCGGCAAGACGGTCAGGCGGCTGCCCGACCAGGCGGTAGGCGGATAGAGAATCAACGCCGAGGTGGTTGTGACAAAGTAGCGCGCATTGCTGGTGCGCCGGCCCATCACCAGCAGCGGAATGCCCACGCCCAGACCGACCGAGATGAAGATGACAGGCAAGATGATAAATGGAACGACGTCATCGTCCCGCACTCCGCGACTGCGGCTTGAGGTCATTACAAACAACAGGACAAAGAGCAGCGCAAAGCCCACAAACATCGCAATGAAGAACGCGCCGCCCATGGATGTGGCGCTCAAGCGACGTTTGCCCTGTCCCTGCCACACCACCCGTTCATTCGGCGCGAGATAGTTGCTCAGTTCATTAGTTTCAAACATGGTGCACCTGCTGATTGGTCAATCGGTAGACTGGTAGATTGGTAAATTGGTAGATTGGTGAACTGGTCGATCAGTCGGCCGTTTTGTCATTGTTAATTGCGTTTATACACTTCGTCCATCGCCTCGACCACTTCGTGCAGGCCCTTCACCTCTTCGGCGATGTCGTCGCGCAGGCGCTGATACCGCCCGCTATCGATGTCCTTGGCGTCCATCAATAACAACTGCGAATACACCGTGCCCATCGACGAGAGCGTTTGATCCATCTGCAATCGGCCGCGCTCGATGGTGCTCTGCAAGTTTTGCAGCGACGCCAGGTGCGAGCGACGCGAAGCCAGTGTCTCTTCGATCTGTTTCTTCAACGACGGATCGCCCACGCCGCGCAGCCGCAGCTCGTCTTTCTGAATCGCGGCGGGCACGGTCTTCAGGTCGGTCTGAATGGTGCGATCGCTTTCAAACGTATCCAGCCGCTGCGCGAGTGTAAACAGGTTGCCAATCCAGTCGTCGATCTCGGCCGCCGTCTGCTCCAGATGATCGCGCAGGACGCCGGCTTTGGTCTTGGCCAGCGCCGAAGCGATGCGGCCGCGATACTCAAATGCCTTGATCAGCCGCTCTTTGGATTCGGGGCTGCGCAGCGTGGTCGGCTCGAATTTCTGCCGCAGCAAACCGGCCGCCACCTGGGCCGCCATCTCCGGGTCCTTGATGATGCTGAACGTCAACGCACCCCACGCCGCCGCGCCGCCCAGCAAGAAGTACCAGCTTTGAAGGCCAGGAAACAGATCAGGACCAAAGAAGCCCAGCAAGATCGAGAGCGCAATGATTACGCCGCCGCGCCAGTCAAAAAGTGCATTCGAGATGATCGCGCGCTGCACCCGTTGGCGCAGATTCGATTCAGTTTGTTCGGTCGTCATAGTCCTCCCGCGAGATCGGGTCTGGTGGCCGAAGTACGTCGGGCAAGTTGTTCGATGACTTCGCGCAGCTGTTTGACTTGCAGCGAACCGGGTGTCAGCCGCTCAACTTGATCGAGCACATGTAAGCTCTGCGCGTACCGTTTCAGGCGCGCGTAAGCCTCGGCCAGCGCCAGTTGATAATCGGCGATGGCTGGCTGCAACGTCACCGCACGCTGCAAATACAGGACCGCCAGCGTCCAGCGGCCGTGCCGCATGTGAGTTTTGGCGCGCACAAAGGCCGTGGTCGGCTCGCGCACGGTCTTATCGATGACACACCACAGGCGCTCGGTGATCTTTTCGAAATCGCCTTCCATCACCAGCACCAGCAGCCCTCTCAGCAACAGCAGCGCGCCTGCCAGCGCGCTCGATAAGGTCGCAAACATCCCGAGCAGTTCGTTAAGGGCGACTTGCGCAATGCCCTGCAGCGGCGAGGCTGCCCCGCCGGCCGCGGCAATAAATGCGCGATTCAGCGTCGCCAAAAAATACACACTGACCACCGAGGCCGCCAGACTCGCCACGTACAACAGATATAACGGCCGGCGGCGCGTCAACAGCCCGAAAGTCGCGAGCGCCGTCAGGACCGCATAACCCAATCGAAAGAAGAACACTTCGCGCGACAACACGCTAAACAGAGCCGTCTGCGCGGCGCGTGGCATCGCGCCTGGCTGGCCGAAATAAGCCAGCACCACGTCCGCCGCCTCGATCGGCCTGTCGCTGAAGTTCGCGGCGGAGAGTGTAGAGGCCAGAATCGTCGTCAGCAGCAGCAGCAAACCCAGCGAATAAAATACATCGACAATGCCCGTCGTCCAGCCCACCCACAACCAGGCCGGTTTGTCGCGCTTCAACATCGTCGCGTACAGGCTGCGATGGCAATTGGGACAGGACTTGTCCTCGTCGCGCGTCGGCTGCGCGCAGTACACACACAGCAGCGGATCGTCAAACTCGGCGTCGGAAAAATCGATCGAGACCCGTGCCTCGCGCTGCCGCAGTTCATCCATCTCGACGTGCGGGAAAATCGAAATCGGCTCGACGTCGGGCGTTGCCAGAATTTGCGCCCGGACCCAGTCCAGCCCTTTGCGCGCCGTTGCATTGTTTGGATCGAGCGTCAGTACATTCTCCAGGCAGACTTCCTGATCTTCCAGCGTATTGACGACATCGCTCAGCCACAACCACGCCTGCAAATTACTCTCGTCGACGGCGACCACCCGCTGCAACAACTCGCGCGCCTTCCCGCGCTCGCCCGCTTTGGCGGCGGCGATTCCGGCTTGCAGGAGGGTCGTGGTCTCGTCAGTGCTCATGCAGTCGTGGTGCGTAGTGCGTGTTGCGTGTCGTTGTTTACCGAATCATCGGCCCTTACAGGCAAAGAACCGATCCGACGCTGAAGCGTTTCCAGTTCACGCTGCTTCTGAACGATTTGGCGCTCCATATCAGCAATGCCTTTGATCACGTCGTCGAGTGGGTCAGTATACAACCTCGCCTTTTGCCTCAAGATCTTAAATCCGATTGCCACCAGCGCGATCTCCACACAGATAGCCAGGAAAACGATACCGTAGCGATGAAGGCTCAATTCAAAACTAACGGTCCCCAAAAAGTTGAAGGCTAGTACGAACAGACCGATTCCCGCCAATCGATAGATAACCACTTCGGACTGGGCGTTTTGCCGGTAGGTCTTTACTTCCGAGTCAAGTCGATTCCTCTGTTGTTCCAGACCTTGTAGTTCATTTTGCAAACGCTGAATGTTGGATTCAACTCGCAGCGCCGAGACTTCTGCTGCCAGCGACTCCACCCGCACACCCGGATCGACGATGTGGGCATTGCCGCAATGCGCACACACAAACCGATCCACATCATTCGTTACTTGCAGCTGTCCACCGCACGTCGGGCAATTTAGAGTAAGCAGATCGGCCATCACGCACCACGCTTCACGCACTACGTTTCAATCGCGCCGCATTCTATCAGGCAAGTCAGTCGTTCTTCACCGCTCGTTGCCCGTCTGTCACCCGCTGCAATTCCTGCTTCAAGAAATTCAGTGTAAGGTCACCGGATTTGATGCGGTCGTTCAGTCGGCGCAATTCCGCCTGCTCGCTTTTGTTAGGCACAGGCACCGGGAAGACTCGATTAACGAGCCACAGAACACCACTCAGAAATGCAGCCAGGCCAAGCGTGACGACCAGGTTCTGGCCTTCGTACAGACCATACACAACAACACCGATGGGCAAGACAACGCCAATAATCTTCCACCAGATCGGATCAAAAGCCTGTTGGGTAGTCACTTCTTCAAGCGCCAGCTTGCGCTTTCGCAGTACGGCCAGACTGTCCTCCGCCTGGCGAATGTCCATTGTCAATCGTATCTGATCCAGTTCGCCGGCCAGTGATTCAACCCGCACACCCGGATCAACGATGTGGGCGTTGCCGCAATGCGCGCACACAAACCGATCCACATCATTCGTTACTTGCAACCGTCCGCCGCACGTCGGGCAATTCAGGGTCATCAGATCAGCCATCACGCACCACGCAGCGCGCACTACGCTTCACTTGTCACTCGTTACTCGTTAGAAATACGTCGACAAAATCTTGTACAACCCCTTAATCGTCTCCACTGTGCCGCGATAGGTTTGCCCGTTCGTCGCGCCTGCGACGGCTTCCAGCGCGCTCATGTCGGCGTCGCTGCCGTAGGCGATGCCAAACACCACCACCGGCACGCCGGTTTCA
>JAUQXD010001174.1 GCA_030834835.1 Thermoflexales bacterium
GCATCGTGACGAGAAGATCCTTACCGCGATCGATTGGCGTGAAGTCATTCTTGATGAAGCGCAGAACATCAAGAATCCTGGCGCCAAACAGGCGCAGGCCGCGCGCAAACTGAAGACGCGCTGGCATGTAGCGTTGACGGGCACGCCGGTTGAAAATCGTTTGACCGAACTATGGAGCATCTTCCAATTCTTGAATCCCGGTTATCTGGGATCGCAGTCGGACTTTCTGGATCGCCTTGCCAGACCGATCGAGCGGGCCGGGGACGAAGCGGCTACTAAACGCTTGAAGGCGCTCGTCGGACCGTTCATCCTGCGGCGCGTCAAGACCGATCCCGCCGTCATCAACGACTTGCCCGACAAGAATGAGATGAAGGTGTACTGCTCGTTGACAAAGGAACAGGCGACGCTGTATCAAGCCGTCGTGCGTGATTCATTGCTGCGGCTCGAAGAGGCCGAGGGGATCAATCGGCGCGGGCTGGTGCTGGGTACGCTGTTGAAGTTAAAGCAGGTGTGCAATCATCCGGCGCAGTTTTTGGGTGATGGCAGCGCGATCGCCAATCGCAGCGGCAAATTGGAGCGCCTGACGGAAATGCTGGACGAAGTGCGAACCGTGCGTGATAAGGCGCTGATCTTCACGCAGTTCGCGGAGATGGGCAAGCTGCTGCAAAGTTATCTGCAAGACACGTTCGGCGATGAAGTGTTTTTCCTGCATGGCGGCACACCCGCCAAAACGCGCGACAAAATGGTTGAACGCTTCCAGACCGATCCGCATGCGCCGGGGGTGTTTATCCTGTCGATCAAAGCGGGCGGCACCGGCCTGAACCTCACAGGGGCCAATCACGTGTTCCATTTCGATCGGTGGTGGAATCCCGCGGTTGAGAATCAGGCCACCGATCGCGCCTTCCGCATCGGGCAGACCAAGAATGTGCAGGTGCACAAATATCTGTGCGCGGGCACGTTTGAAGAAAAGATCGACGACCTGATCGAGCGCAAGAAGGCACTGGCGGAAAGCATCGTCGGCACCAGCGAAGGCTGGATTACGGAACTGTCCACCGATCAATTGCGCGAGTTGTTTACGCTGCGGAAGGATGCGGTGGGGGAATAGAAGTAAATTAGTAACGGGTACATTGGTAAATTCGTACATTGGTGATTGGTCGATCGGTAACTGGTTGACCGCGCGACTAATCTACTAATCTACCTATTCCCAATTTACCGATTGACCAATCACTCGACGGAGTCGACACATGGGCTGGGGTTGGGGTTACTTTCCAAAGCCGAAGCCGCGTAGACCGGCGGACGGCATTAAGGCGCAGAGCAAGAAGTTCGGGCAGACATGGTGGGCCAGCCGCTGGCTCATCGCGCTGGAGCGTCTGGTCGATCCGGGCCGCCTGAGCCGGGGGCGTTCGTATGCGCGCAGCGGGCAGGTGCTCAACATCGATATCACGTCAGGCAAAGTCACGGCGCAGGTGCAGGGCAGCCGGCCGCAGCCTTACAAAGTGAAGATCACCATCAAGCCGCTGTCCGATGCGCAATGGATCAGCGCCGCCGACGCGATGGCGGCTCAGGCGATCTTTGCTGCGAAGTTATTGGCCGGGGAAATGCCCAACGAGATCGAAGAGGCATTCGCCGTGGCGAAAGTCAGCCTGTTCCCGCTCAAGTCCGATGATTTGATCACGAGCTGCTCGTGCCCGGATTATTCCAATCCCTGCAAGCACATCGCGGCGGTGTATTACCTGCTGGGCGAACAATTCGATGGTGATCCGTTTTTGTTGTTTCGGCTGCGCGGCAAGAGCAAGAGCGAGATTATGGATTTGCTGCGCGCGTGCCGCTCGGCCTCGGCCGGTGAAGCCGCACCAGCGAAGCGGTCACGTGCGAAGAGGGTCGAGGTCGTCGAGGAACCGGTGATTTCTTTAGACGCCGAGATCGATCGGTTCTGGGTGATGGCCGCGGATTTAGCGGACTGGCGCACGACGATCGAGCGACCGCCGCTCGACGCGGCTCTGATCAAACGGCTGGGTAAGCCGGGCTTCTGGCACGGCAAGGAAGACTTTATTGCGATGATGACGGTGGCCTATCGCGGCGTGACCGAGGCGGCGTTGAATGCGGCATTTAAGGGTGGGGACGAGTAGGCAGATAACGAATCTGAAGTACACGACTTCGACCGTGTGCATGCGGGTAGTCTGTGATAGAATAATGCCGCACTCAATTTAGCAGGGGACTATTCGCGCCGACCGCGAGGGGTCCCCTTTTGTTTGGATGCTCATCGCGGAAATGCGTTCGAAGCACACCCGTTCATCGAATCTGGCCGATTCCAAGTCGGCAATTGTCAGGATTGGGTAGGTTAACCTCGTT
>JAUQXD010001175.1 GCA_030834835.1 Thermoflexales bacterium
CTTCGAGCGCTACGCGCTCTCGCAATGACATAGCGCCGAAAATCTCCACCGCCAAACTGCCCTCCACCGCGCCCGATCTATTTGGCCGCGAGCAGGAACTCGCCACACTCGACGCAGCCTGGGCCGATCCGCACACGCATATCGTGTCGCTCGTCGCGTGGGGCGGAGTAGGCAAGAGCGCGCTGGTGAATGCGTGGCTGAATCGCATCGCCGCAGACAATTACCGCGGCGCGACGCATGTCTACGGCTGGTCGTTCTACAGCCAGGGTGCCGCCGAGGGGCGTCAGGCGTCCGCCGACCCGTTCATCGCTGAGGCGTTGAAGTGGTTTGGTGATCCTCAGTTGGCAGGGAGTAGTGCTTCATCGTGGGAAAAGGGCGAGCGGCTCGCTGAACTCATCCGGCAATCGCGAACGCTCTTGATCCTTGATGGATTCGAGCCGCTGCAAAGCCCACACGAGAATGGCCGCATTACCGACAAGACCTCCGGCATGGTGTCGCTGCTGCGCGAACTCGCGCGACACAACCCCGGTCTGATCGTGATCACGACGCGATTGCAGTTAGATGATCTGAAGGACTTTCGAGCGGGTGCAGCCAGGCAGGTTGATCTAGAGGCATTGTCAGATGAAGCAGGCGCACAGTATCTTGAACATTTAGGCGTAATTGGTCCTGTCACCGAGCGGCAGCAAGCCACGCACGAATACGCCGGACATGCGCTGACGCTGACTTTATTGGGCCGCTATCTGGTCGATGTGTACGACGGCGATATCCGCAAACGCGATCTCATTCCGCGCCTGACCGACGAAGAGGAACAAGGCGCACATGCCAAAAACATCATGCGTGCTTATGAAGCCTGGTTTGCAGGCAAGCCTGAACAAAATGTTTTGCAAATCATGGGCTTGTTTGATCGACCCGCTGAAAAAGGCGCAATCGACGCGCTCATTGCAGCACCGCTCATCGAAGGTCTAACCCAACACCTGCAAGGTCTTTCACCGGCCAAGTGGCAACTTACCTTGAAGCATTTGCGGCAGTCTCGTTTGCTGGCCGACAAAGACCCACACGCGCCCGACACGCTAGACTGCCATCCTTTGTTGCGCGAACACTTTGGCGAGCAGTTACGCGCCACCAACCCCAACGGCTGGCGCGAAGCCCACCGCCGCCTGTACGAGTATTACAAGTCCGCCGCCAAACAACAGCCCAACACTATTGAAGAAATGACCCCCCTCTTTGCAGCAGTGGCGCATGGTTGTCTGGCGGGGCAACATCAAGAAACGTTTGTGGACGTGTACTTGAAGCGGATTCAAAGAGGCAGTGATTTCTACAATTTGAGAAAACTTGGTGCATTTAGTTCTGATCTCGCCGCGCTGTCTGGTTTCTTTGACCCGCCTTGGTGGCAGCCGTTGGCCACCCTGCATGAAGACCTCAAAGGCATGATCCTCAATCAAGCGGGTGCTGAACTGCGCGCCTTAGGCCGCCTGGCAGAGGCCGCCCAGCCGATGCAAGCAGCATTAAGATGGGCAGTCGAGAATAGTGATCGGAAGCATGCCTCATTTGGGGCCAGCAATCTCAGCGAACTCTACCTGACCAGCGGCGATGTGTCCCAAGCACTGACCTACGCCCTGCAGAGTGTGGATCTGGCTGACAGCCATGGTGATGCCTTTGCGCGTATGGCTTTCCGCACCACGTTGGCTGATGCCCTGCATCAGGCAGGCCGCCTGCCCAAAGCCGAGGCCGCCTTCCGAGAGGCCGAAGCGATGCAGCAGCAAGATCAGCCAGAGCTCCCGCTCCTCTACTCTCTGTGGGGTTTTCGCTACTGCGATCTGTTACTGAGCCAGGGCCAATTTGAAGAAGTGCAGCGCCGCTCCCGCCAGACGTTGGCTTGGTCGAATCAGTATTTTGGGCAAGGTCTTGGCCTTCTTGATATCGCGCTAGACAACCTCTCCCTCGGTCGCGCACTCACCCTCACCCTGCCCTCTCCCTTAAAGGGAGAGGGTGCGCGCAGCGCGGGTGAGGGTCTGATCTACCTCCGCCGCGCCGTAGACGGTCTGCGGCAGGCGGGCCAGCAAGACAGTTTGCCTCTTGGCCTGCTGGCGCGAGCGGAGTATTTCCGTCTCACGGGCGACACGGCCAAAGCGCAAATTGATCTGGACGAAGCCTACACTCTCGCCACGCGTGGCGGGATGCGCCTCTTCGAGGCAGACTGTCACCTCGGCTATGTGCGACTGGCATTGGCGCAGGGGAACAAGGACGAGGCCCGTCAGTATCTCTCCGCCGCCCGCATGTTGATCGATCAGTGCGGATATCATCGGCGGGACGGTGAAGTGCGGGAATTAGAGGCCGCGTTGGCGTAGGGGCGAAGCAACGCGCTCCCCTCTCCGCTTTCAGGGAGAGGGGTTGGGGGTCGAAGATGCCGCATGCTTCTGGCGGCGTGAGGGTCGAAACCCAGACAACCATCATGCGAGACGAAAAACAACACCGCCTCTATCCGCCGCTCCTCGCCGCCGCGCGTGAACTGCGTCAGCCGCAGACTCCCGCCGAAGTCAAACTCTGGGCACGCCTACGCGACCGTCAACTCGATGGTCTCAAAATCCGCCGCCAACATCCTATTGATCGCTTTATCATCGACTTCTACTGCGCCGAAGCCAAACTCTGCATCGAAATCGACGGCGACTCCCATGCCGATCAAGTTGAATATGATCA
The DNA here is from genome assembly GCA_030834835.1 of Thermoflexales bacterium. Lineage (GTDB taxonomy): Bacteria > Chloroflexota > Anaerolineae > Fen-1058 > Fen-1058 > JAGOBP01. The sequence goes on from JAUQXD010001175.1 coordinate 2,698, forward strand.
GGCGCGCACTGAATATCTCCATGAACGCGGCTACACCGTTATTCGCTTCACTAACCACGAAGTGTGGCATCAACTGGATGCCGTGTTGCAGTCCATTTCAGATGAGTGCCGCCGCTTAACTCCGACCTCACATTAGCCTTTTACTTTGCTGCATTGTCATGTAGTTAGCCGAATTTCAACCCTCACCCTGGCCCTCTCCCTTTCTGGGAGAGAGAATGTGGCCGCTCCCCTCTCCGCTTCTAGGGAGAGGGGCTGGGGGTGAGGGTCGAATCCCTGCTAGGCCCGATCAACTCCCTGCTTGCATCGCGCAAGTCGCAGTCAAACCCTCTCAACTCGCTCCCTCACTCGGTCAACCGAATTAAACCGAAAAGGAAGTCGTAAATAAGGCGGCGCAAGTCAATCATTGCCTCGCGCAACTCCAACATTGCTCAGAGCAAGTGAATTAAACTGAAAAGGGAGTAACAAATATAGTCGAGAAAGTCGATCCTTGCTCAAGTCAACCTCAATAAAGAGACAAGGAAGGCGTAAATAAGGCCGGGCAAGTCCAACCTTGCCTCGGACAACTCGAAATTAGACCAAAGGAACTATTGCCCTCGTGTGGGCAAGCCACTTATACTTAAGGCCACGTGACACCACATGCAGTGCGTGGCGCAAGCGCGGGGGCGCGTCCAGACACAGCCAATCCACCCTTGCCCGGCCCATGGCCGGACGCGAGGGTAAATCAAAGGAGCCATCATGTCTGACCCAGTTCCCACCCCGCCCGCAGTACCACCGTCCCCGCTACCCGTCAAAGAACGCGCCGATCAGGATCAGGCCAAACTCGATCGCATCGTGGCGTGCGGCCAGAAACTCGCTATCGCGCTGGGCGACGCCGAGATCGTGGCGCTGCTTGCGCCGCGCGGCTTCGACGCCGCCAAATTGCAGGCGGGCGTGACGCTGCAGCAGACGGCGCTGGCCCGGTTTACCGCGCGCCAGTCTGCGCTGAAATTGCCGCCGCAGGCCTCCGCCGCCCGCGAGAGTGCGGAAGCCACCGCCCGCGAAATGTACAGCGAGTTCCGCGAGAACGCCCGCCGCCTGTACAAGTCGTCGGCCGACCGCGCGAATCTGGCCCTTAATGGCACGGTGTCCAAAGACACCCAGAAATTCATCGGCATGGCCACCATCTCCTACACCAACGCGCAGAAAGAGCCGTATGCGGCGGTCTTCGCCGACAACGGTTATCCGGCCGCCTATCTTGCCTCGGCGCTGGCGGCGGTTGAAGCCTTTAAGCTGGCCGATCAAGATCAAAACGCTGCCATCGGTGCGGCAACGAAGACCACCGCCGATCGCGACGCGGCCTTCAAAGAACTCGATCGGTGGATGAAGATCTTCGAGCGCCTGACGGAGACCGCGCTCAAGCACCGCCCCGATTTGCTGAAGAAACTCAACGGTTGATTCGTCTGCCTGGCCCCGCTTGCAGTCAGCCGGGGCAAAAACGCTTATCCCTCGCCCGATGAGGTCTGCGCGCCGTCATCGGGCGAGAGCGGTTTGACGCTGTCATAAATGGCAACTCTATTGCCAATAACCTTCAAATCAAGCGAGAGTAAATCATAATGAACCTGCATCGTTTTCTTCACAGCGCTGTATTGATCATGATCAGCCTGCTGCTGGCCCTGAACCCGGGGCTTCAACCGCGCCCGATCGCCTCAGTTACCGCCCCCTCGGCCGGGAGTGGTCAAACTCAAACCATTGGTGCGGGCGCAGTCCCCGCCGGACTCACTGCCGCCGCCTGGCGCGCCATTCTGGCGCAGATTGAACCGGACTATTACGACATCCAACTCGCCGCACAGGGCGGCTACCAGGCCGTCAATCGCAGCCTGGATTGGCACGTCGCTTATGGCGACCGCGGCCCCCAGGTGACGCCCCGAACTGGCGCAGACTGGCGGTGGGGGTTAAGCCTGATCGGTTATGGGTATGCAGACGAAGCCGCGTCCGGGCTTGAAAACCTGATCGGGTTGGTCCCCAGACTTCAGGCCGACCAGGCCACCCTCACCTATCAATGGGATTCCAACCTGTCGGAATGGTGGGTAAACACCGCCGCCGGATTGGAGCAAGGCTTCACCTTACAACAGCGCCCAATCGGCCAGGCCCAGGCTCGCCCCTTGCAGATCGAAATGGCCGTAGCCGGCACACTTAGCCCGGTGCAGCAAGGCAACGCGATTGCTTTTCAGGACGAGCGCGGTGCCAGCCTGCTCACCTATGCCAAACTAAGCGTTACTGACGCCAACGGCCAGGTTATCCCGTCTCGCCTGTCACTTTCTCCCGCAGGTCAGGCCGGTCGGCTGCGGATTACGGTGGCCGATGCGGCCGCCCGCTACCCCTTGACCATCGACCCGCTGGTTCAGCGCGCCTATCTCAAAGCATCGAATACGGGAGCGGGTGACAACTTTGGCTGGGCCGTCGCGGTGTCGGGCGACACGGTTGTGGTCGGGGCGTATAGCGAAGACAGTAACGCCACCGGGGTAAATGGGAATCAGAGCGACAATTCGGCCTTGACTGCCGGGGCGGCCTATGTCTTCGTCTATAGCGCGGGATCCTGGAGTCAGCAGGCCTATCTTAAAGCCTCCAATACCGATGCGACTGACAACTTTGGCCGGGCAGTAGCAGTGTCTGGCGATACGATTGTAATCGGGGCCTCTTATGAGGACAGCAATGCCACCGGGGTAAATGGGATTCAGACCGACAATTCGGCCCTCAGCGCCGGGGCGGCTTACGTCTTCACCCGCAGTGGAACCACCTGGAGCCAGCAGGCCTATCTCAAAGCCTCTAATACCGAGGCAGGTGATAGCTTTGGCCGATCGGTCGCGGTGTCTGGCGACACGGTTGTGATCGGGGCTGTGAACGAGGACAGCGGCGTCGTTGGGAGTCAGAGTGACAATTCAGCCTCCAGCGCCGGGGCGGTTTACATCTTCACCCGCAGCGGAAGCACCTGGAGCCAACAAGCCTATCTCAAAGCCTCCAATCCTGAGACGAATGACTACCTTGGCGCCTCAGTCGCGGTGACAGACGATACCGTTGTCATTGGGGCCACTGGCGAAGATAGCAATGCCACGGGGGTGAACGGGAACCAGAGCGACAATTCGGCCACCGATGCCGGGGCGGCCTATGTCTTTCTGCGCAGCGGAAGCACTTGGAGTCAGCAGGCCTATCTCAAAGCCTCCAATGCTGAAATATGGGATCTGTTTGGTATCTCGGCTGCGGTATCTGGCAACACGATCGTGGTTGGGGCTTATCAAGAAGGCAGCAATGCCACAGGCGTCAACGGGAATCAGAGTGACAATACAGCCACCAACGCCGGGGCGGCTTACGCCTTCATCCGCAGCGGAACCGTCTGGAGCCAGCAAGCCTATCTCAAAGCCTCCAACACCGGGGCAAGTGACTATTTTGGTACCTCGGTCGCACTGTCTGGCGATACACTCGTAGTCGGGGCGAATGGTGAGGACAGCAACGCCACCGGGGTAAATGGGACTCAGAGCGACAATTCGACCACTTATGCCGGGGCGGCTTACCTCTTCACCCGCAGCGGAACCACCTGGAGCCAGCAGAACTATCTCAAAGCCTCCAATACCGGGGCAAGTGACTATTTTGGCATCTCGCTGGCGGTGTCTGGCGACACCGTCGTCATCTCGGCGCGTAGCGAGGATAGCAATGCCACGGGCGTGAACGGGGATCAGAGCGATAATTCGGCGGCGGATGCCGGAGCGGTCTACGTCTTTGGCCCCTCTCTGGATGATTGGGGCGACCTGCCGGCCCCCTATGCCACTACGCTCGCCAACAATGGGGCGCGGCACGTCATTGTAGCCGGCGCTCCGAGCCTGGGTAGTGTAGCGCCGGAGGGGGAGATAGACGGACAGCCCGACGCCAACGCTTCAGGCGATGATAACAATCTCGCGCCCGACGATGAGGAGGGCGTGACAAGATCTTCGGGGGTGGGCCGTACCGATGGCGGTTGGACGAACGGGACTGTAACCGGTGGGCAAGGCGGCGCAGTGAACGTGACCATCTCAACTGCCTCGGCTTGCCTGGGCGCGTTCCTCGACTTCAACAGCAGCGGGACACTCTCGGCCGCTGTTTTACGAGATAGTTCAGGCGCGGTCGTCAGTCAGCCGCTTGCAGTCGGAACGTACACCTTCTACTTCGATGTGCCGGCCGGCACCTTCCCTGTCAGCGGGCCAAATGTGCCAATTTACAGTCGTTTCCGCGTTACCAGTCCGGTGGGCGGCGTCTGTGCCGGTTCGGCCGCGTACAGTTCAACGGGATCGGCTGCGGATGGTGAGGTGGAGGATTATCGAATGAACTTCACGCCGACTGCGATAGAGCTGATGGGGTTGAAGGCCAGCCCGGTGCGCACTGTTCCCGCAGGCTGGCTGATGGTGAGTGGATTAATCCTGGCCAGCGGTGGTTTTGCCCTCTGGCGCCGTCGCCGTTGAAGCAGAGTAGAGGGCACTATCCAGAATCGAGGCAGCTCAATAAGGCTGCCCAAAAAGGGAGACTAATAATGACCGACGGTATTCTTGAAAAATTGTTTGAGCACAACACCTGGGCGAACCTCCGCATCATTCAGGCTTGCTCCGCCCTGAGTGACGTTCAACTCGACGCGGACCCCCTCTCAGCCACGAAGGGGAATATTCGCCTCACCCTGCTGCACCTCGTGTCTGCGCAGCGGAATTACCTGAGAACCCTGACCCTGCCACTTGAAGAGAGACTCGATGCCCCCACCGTGGCGTTCACCGAGTTGCAGGCGTCCGTGCTTAAGAGCGGGGAAGGACTGTCGGCACTCGCAAGCGGCGAGCGAAGACCCCTGAAGCCACAACTTCAAACAAGGGACGGGCACCTCGTGGAGCCCTGGGTGATCATGGTGCAGGCCATCAACCACGCGACCGAACACCGTGAACAGATCAAGAGCATGCTCAGCGCGCTGGGTGTGACTCCGCCGGATATTGATGGCTGGGACTACGGCGATGCTGTCGGCGCGCTCGTCCCGATAGCAAAGTGATCGAAGTAAGGTGCTTTGAAAAGCAGCGTGCAGTCGCGGCCTAAGCGGACTGACTCAATCGATTGAAACACAACAGGGCAACCCTTTGAGAGGCTGCCCTGTCTGTCATTCTCCAGGCAAGCGGTCAACCAGTTGACCAGTTACCAATTTACCAATCTACCAGTTACCGATTACTGATCCCCAATCCCTGATCCCCACTCACTCCGCCTCTTCCCGATCCTTGTCTTCACGCCGCGCCAACTTGCGGCGATCATCGGTGTTGAGCACACGCTTGCGAATGCGCAGGCTCTGTGGAGTTACCTCCAGCAATTCATCCGCGCTCAGGTATTCGATGCAGTCGTCCAGGCTCATGTTGCGCGGCGGCGTCAGCCGCACGGCGATGTCGGACGTGGACGATCGCACATTGGTCAGGTGCTTCTTCTTGCACACGTTGACCGTCAAATCAGTATCGCGGATGTGCTGGCCCACCACCATGCCTTCGTACACCTCGACGCCCGGGCCGACGAACAGGTTGCCGCGATCTTCCGCATTCTTCAGGCCATAGCTTGAAGTAGGGCCGGATTCCCACGCCACCAGTGAACCATGATCGCGCGTGGTCATTTCACCCACCAGCGGATGATAGCCGTAGAACAGCGCGTGAATCACACCGGTACCGCGCGTGATCGTCAAGAAATCCGATCGGAAGCCGAGCAGGCCGCGGGTGGGCACCGTGTATTGCAGATAGATTGTGCCATCGTCGCCGTGGCGCATGTCCGTCATCAGGCCGCGCCGCGCGCCCAGCATCTCGACCACTGCGCCCATGTAGGGTTCAGCCACTTCGATGTAGCAATCTTCGAATGGCTCCAACGTCTGGCCATCTTTCTCGTGATAGATCACTTCCGGCTTGGCCACTTCAAATTCGTAGCCTTCGCGCCGCATTGTTTCGATCAAGATCGCTAGGTGCAATTCGCCGCGCCCGGAGACGATGAAGACATCGGGTTGTGGAGTCTCCTCCACGCGCAGCGACACATTCGATTCCAGTTCTTTGAACAGGCGCTCGCGCAACTTGCGCGACGTGCTCCACGTGCCTTCTTTGCCGCTGAGCGGACTGGTGTTGACGCCGAACGTCATGCGCACCGTCGGCTCTTCCACGCGGATCGGCGGCAGCGCCTTCGGCTCGATCGGGTCGGCGATGGTCTCGCCGATGAAGATTTCGGGCAGGCCCGTCACCGCCACAATCTCGCCTGCGTCGGCTTCTTCCACTTCGATGCGCTGCAAGCCGACATGCACAAACACCTGCGCGATCTTGCCGGATGTGATCGTCCCATCGGTGGCGATGCGGACCACTTCCTGCGCCCGACGGACCTTGCCGGCAAACAGGCGACCAATCGCGATGCGGCCTTTGTAATCGTCATAGGCCAGCGTGCTGACCAGCATCTGCGTGGGCGCATCCGGCTCGATGGTGGGGGCGGGCAAGTAAGACACGATCGTCTCAAACAGCGGCTCCAGATTTTCGCCTTCCGCGCCCGGCAACAGCGTCGCGTGACCGAGGATGGCGTTGGTGTACACCATCGGGAATTCCGCTTGATCATCGCTCGCGCCTAGATCGATAAACAGATCGAAGGTCGCATTCGCCACGTGATTCAATCGGGCGTTGGGCCGATCGACTTTGTTGATGACCACGATCGCTTTGTGGCCCATTTCCAGCGCTTTGCGCAGCACGAAACGGGTTTGCGGCATCGGGCCATCGACGGCATCCACCAGCAGCAGTACCCCGTCCACCATGTTCATCACACGCTCCACCTCGCCGCCGAAGTCGGCATGGCCGGGCGTATCGACGATGTTGATCTTGTGGCCTTTGTAGGTGACGGCCGTGTTCTTGGCGAGAATGGTGATGCCGCGCTCGCGTTCCAGATCGTTGCTGTCCATCACGCGCTCAATCACGACCTGATTGTCGCGGAAGATGTGGCTTTGCTT
>JAUQXD010001176.1 GCA_030834835.1 Thermoflexales bacterium
CTCGGTCAGATTTGAGATTGCTTCGGGCGCTACCCGCCCTCGCAATGACGTTGAAACAATTATCCTATTTTGAAAGAGAGCACGATGACACCGAATACATTCGATCAAATTATCACTGTCGTTTCCGGCCTGCCGCGCTCCGGCACGTCGATGATGATGAAGATGTTGGAAGCGGGCGGCATTCCGCCGGTGACCGACAATCTGCGCACCGCCGACGAAGACAACCCCAAAGGCTACTACGAATTCGAGCGCGTGAAGCAGTTGACCAAGGGCGATGTCGAATGGCTGGCGGACGCGCCGGGCAAAGTGGTCAAAGTCATCGCGGCGCTGCTGCCGCATTTGCCCGCCACCTATCGCTATCGCGTGGTCTTTATGCAGCGCGACATGACCGAAGTGCTGGCCTCGCAGCGGCAGATGCTCGTTCGGCGCGGCGAAGACCCCAACAAGATTCCCGACGAGGTCATTTCCAAACTCTTCGAGAAACACTTACGTCAGGTCAACGACTGGGTCGCGCAGCAAAGCAACGTCGAACGGCTGGATGTGAACTATAACAAGATGCTCAAGAATCCCGCGCCCTTCATCGCGCAGATCAACGCCTTTTTAGGCGGAAATTTGGACACCGCGCAGATGGCGCAGGTAGTTGATCCCAGCCTGCACCGCCAGCGCAAAGAATAAACCCGCGCGCGACGGGCATGGGGGTGCTCACGCGCGCACGATTAACACAGTTGGACCAGGGAGGATACTATGACGACAGTCACCCGACGTGACTTCTTGAAACTTGGCTCGGCCAGCGCCCTGGGCGCGGCCAGCCTCGTTTCGATTGCCAGTGCTGGCGTCACAGCCAGCGACACACCATCGCAACAACCCGCCACCTCGCACAGCGCCGGTCATGGCGACAACATGATGACGGGTGATGTCGATCCCGCGAACGTCAATCAATTCGATCCGACGGCGATGCTGACCGACTTCGACTACGGCAAGGTCAGCACCCTGCCCGATGGGCGCACGCTGCGCGAATACGAATTCTTTGCCGTCGAAAAAGAAATCGAGATCGCGCCGGGCGTGTTCTTTCCGGCGTGGACGTATAACGGGCGTGTGCCCGGCCCGACCATTCGAGCCACCGAAGGCGATCGGATTCGCGTCCGCTTCGTCAATGGCACCGGCCATCCGCACTCGATTCATTTTCACGGTTTCCACCTGCCCACGATGGATGGGCTTGAGCCAATACCGATCGGCGGTGAGTTCGTCTACGAATTCGATGCTGAGCCATTCGGGCTGCATTTGTATCACTGCCACACATTGCCGCTGAAGCGCCACATCCACAAGGGTCTGTATGGCGGCTTCATCGTCGATCCGAAAGAGGCCCGCCCGCCCGCGCACG
>JAUQXD010001177.1 GCA_030834835.1 Thermoflexales bacterium
TTCTGACCGATGAAAATCAGTGACTCCAGATCGACGCTGTCTTCCGGGCTGTAACGAGCCACAATCGCACGAACATGATCCAGCGCCTCGTCTGAAGCAAAGCCGAGCATGCGTGAAATGTCGGCCCAATCTTGCGTTCGCATGGCGGCCATCTTCATCAACACCAGATAACCCAGGTCAAGGACAGGAAAACCGGCCGGATCGAATCGAGGATGCTGAAGCGCCTCATCCAACCACGCATACTCCCCTAACAATACGTCAACCTCGATGCCGTCAGGCGAACGCATCACGTAGCCAGGAATAGTCAATCGCGAGATCAACGCAAAACCGTGGTGTTGCAGGCGGCGAATGACCTCGTCGCCGTCCGCAGCCCGTACCAGTATGTCCAAATCCTTCGTCATTCGCTCGGCCATGTAAGCACGCGTTGCCACTCCGCCGACTACAACCCACGGGATATTGTGCAAGACCTCGCGTAAGTCAGGCCATGAATTCATGGCGGTCCTCTTCTGGAGAAATTTCACATCACTTCCGGTGCCAGGGCGAACCCGACGGCGAGCGAGATCGATCAGGAAGTGCCGCATCTGGCGCGGAGTGAGATTGCCATCCGGAGCGATCTTCGCGATAGCGGGCGGAATGGGTCGCGTGGTCATGACTTAATGTTACCACAAGGTTTCAAAGCGATTACATTCCTATCCGATTGCGCAGTATGCCGATCTGCTCGATCTCCACTTCGACCACGTCGCCGGGCTTCAGGAATTCAGGCGGTTTGCGCGCAAAGCCCACGCCGCTGGGCGTGCCGGTGGCGATGATGTCGCCCGCGTCCAGCGTCATGCCGCGCGACAGAATCTCGATGATGGTTGGGACGTTGAAGATCATGTAGCGTGTGTTGGAGTCTTGTTTGGTAACGCCATTCACACGGCAAGTGATGTTCAACAGTTGGGGATCGGGAATTTCATCGGCGGTGATGATCCACGGTCCGATCGGACATGCACCGTCCAACGATTTTCCTTTGAAGAATTGACTATGCTGCGTTTGCAGATCGCGCGCGGACACATCGTTGAGGCAGGTGTAGCCAAACACGTGATCGAGCGCGTTCGCGCCTGAGATATTCTTCCCATTCCGACCGATGATCACGGCGAGTTCAGCCTCGTAATCGATCTGTTCGCTGACGGCTGCATCAAACGGAATAGCGGCCTCCGGCCCATTGATGGCGTGCGTGGCCTTGGTGAAGAAGACCGGATGCTGATGCTGCTTGAATTCGCGGCCATGCGCCTCAGCAGATTCTTTGGCGTGTTCGACATAGTTCAAGCCCAGACACATCACGTTACGACGCGGGCGCGGGATCGGCGCGAGGAGCGTCACGGCCCCGATCGGCATGGCGGGCCGATCGGGCGTGAGGAACGATCGGACTTGCGCCAGCGCGGCTGCACCGCCATCGATCAACGTGAGCATATCGGGCACGATCGGCGATAGATCGATCACGCCCCGTTCGGTCACAGCCCCGACGTGTAAGTGAGCGCCGTGTTGGTAGGTGATGAGTCTCAAGGTAGGTCCTTTCATGAAGGGTGGCGTGATGGTAGCATAGCGCCGCCTCACCGTCAAACATGCGTGCCAGTTGCGAGGGGCGCGTTTGCGTATTACAATCAGGACAGCCAACTATTGCTGTACCAGAATGGGGATGTATGTCAGAAGCCACTGAAGTTGCCGCACCCGCCGCGCTGAGTCTGGATGACGCCAAACTCTACATCAACCGCGAATTAAGCCAGCTGGAGTTCTTCCGCCGCGTGCTGGACGAGGCCGAAGACGAGCACAATCCGCTGTTAGAGCGCGTCAAGTTTCTGGCGATCGTTGGCTCGAATCTGGATGAGTTCTACATGGTGCGAGTGGCGGGCCTGAAGCAGCAGGTTGACGCCGGGCTGATCGATCCATCAGCCGACGGTGCGACGCCCGCCGAACAGCTGGCC
>JAUQXD010001178.1 GCA_030834835.1 Thermoflexales bacterium
TTTCTCGCTGAATTTCAGAAGGTGATTGACAGGCGGACCCGTTAAACAAAAGCAGTAAACATGTGATTGCAAGAGCGATTTGGCGATATTGTTTCATGGTCTTTTTGATTGCAATTCATCTTGCGCTGAAGCTGCGCCCAACACGGACTTAACCCGCGTGTTTTCCGGTCGATTTACCTGTAGACCGACTTTCTTCCCTGCCTATAACCTGCACAGGCCATTCTATCCGGAGTCTTTTCCCGATACAGAGCCTGTGCAGGTCAGGTGATGCCAATGATCGGGCCTACGCCGTCTTCGGCTTGCGCACCGGCGGTTTGCGCTCGCTGATGCGTTTGCCGCCCACCATCTCATATTCCGATGAGTCGTCGCCGTACAAGCCTTTAACGGCGTTGCGCACGCGCCTGGTCTTGTCCCACAATCGATCGTAGATCACGTCGCGCTTGTTGCGCAGGTCGGTAATCTGCGCCTCCGTTCGCGAAGCGTCCGTTTGTCCGATTCGTGCAGCGGTCCGTTGTCGGCCCGCGGCATGACATGTTGGGCCACTGGAAATCCTATAAGAATCGCTGACTTTGTGAATCGTCCATCCACTTATTGCGTAGCGCCCGCATATAGATACTATCGGGCTCACGGTCATCTGCCCAAGCAATTCCCTCATCAACCAAGATTTGGGCTTCAATAAGCGAATTCACGACATCGTCGGTAACGTCTGTGTAGTCCGACAAGTTGCCGACCATCTCTGTTGGAAACGGCCAATCGTCATACGTATCAGATACGAAGGCGATATTGTCTCCTAGATTTTCGAGCATGTACCAAGTTGTTATGGCTGCACTGACTGGATTTCCCGCCAATTCACGAGCCTTGCTGGCAGGAATATGGATAAAGCTGACTTGCTCTTTCTTTGTCTGGTTGACAAGAGTATATCCGACACCCATTCTAAATTGAAGTTTAGACTAACTTCTTGAACCTTAAAAATTCTTGCGCGGCTTAGCGCGCGGTTTGGCCGTTGATTTGCGCACCACCGAATAGCGTGCCGCCCGTGTGACGTTCGCCCCGCGCGCCCGTCCGGCTGATTTTCCGCGGGGTCGGGGCTGGGCAACGGGTGTCCCCAACTGCGCTAAAATTCGCGACATCGCGCGGCGCACTTGGCGCGGCGTGACCGGGCGTGTCCGAGATTCCCATGGGTGTCGCTGCGCCTCGGGCGTATCGCGTGCCAGCACCAACTCATTGTGAGCGATGACCACCACGTCGGTCCAGCGTTGGAATTGTTCGGGCGTCCGGAACCGGGGTTCGGGCCAGAGCAAGTCCTGCTTATCAAAGCGATAGCCATGTTCCAAGCTAAACCGCCGTCGATACGTGGGCCAGACATCGGCCAAAGGAATCGGGGCTTCGCCGATCCAGATAAACCAACTGACGCGCGGATCGCGCTTCTTGCCGCTGGCCCCGTGGCGCGTGACCCGCATCACGGTCAGCGTCACCTGACGACAGCGTTTGTAATGCAGACCCGCCCACGCGGCGACATCAATCGGATGGCCGTGTTCATCTTGGCCGGTCCAAGTCGCCGTCGGCGCACCGTGCGTAGCCGGGTCATGACATTTGAAGACCGCCCCATCTTTCTTCGGCGCGCCGCGGCGGCCGGTCCGAGGCGGCGGGGCCCGATAGAACACCCGATTACCGGGAATGCGTAAGAGTTTGTCGCAGGCGAGGGCCGCCGTCGCCTGCACAAATTTGGCACTGCCGTAGTACCGATCACCCGTCACGAGCGCCCGCACAGCCAACTGCGGAATGACGGCGGCAAGTTGGGTGGCCGCCAGCGCCCCAGCCAATTGGTCGCTGGGAATGCGGGCAGTGTCCAACACATAGGTCCAACTGCTGGTCGGCTCGGGCAACACCGCCAGCGTCGAAAAACTCCACCCGACGGTGACGGGGGCCTTGCATTCCGGCAAGTTGTGCACATACAAATAGGTGCGGTCGCGCGCCGTCGGCGATTCGGGCCGGGCGATGTTCGTCGCATCGACACCCAGCACCATGCGGTGACCGGGGGCCGGGGCCGGCACCGACTGCGCAAACACCTGCCGCAACTGGGGCCGATCAATCTGTCCATCCCGCAGCGCCGCGTACACACTCGGCCAGCGGCGCGTCACGCAGGGTGACAAGGATAATTCGGCAAATGAGTGCGCCGCCACTGACGTCACGAGCGCATCACACACATTGAACAGAGCATCACGTGCCCGAGTGAAGCAACCGTAGATGGCGTGCCGAAATTCGGTAAGTGTGTTAAGGTTCATGGGGGCGTAGGCTCGTTGGTCGGGATACCACGAACCTTACCCCACTGGGCAACTTACCGCAAGGCTAGGTTGCCCTTTAGTCTAAACTTCAATCTAAACCTACGACTTTCTTATGAGATAGCGAACCTCAGAATAACTTGCACAGGAGCCGTCGTCGAACGGCGGCCCAACCAGATACTAGATCGTCAACTGCACTGTAATAACCTGTAGACGGCAACTGCCCGTATTTTGCAAAATCATCGCGGCTCGCAGTCTAATCCGCAAAATACAGGACTCATTGTAGCATCAGTCAGTCATCGGCTGCCAGGCGGGCCGCTGTGTAAGGGCGGCTCACCCGGCAGCGAACTGACTTACGCCGCCGGTACAGTCGGCGGGCGTGGCGTGCTCGATCAGGTGACACAGATCGAGGAAGTGTTCTTGATAGGCCGAGCGTTCTTTCAGGGCGGATGACTGCCATTTGGCGACGAATTGTTGCGGAGTAAGAGTGGACATGCGGCCAAGTATAGAATAAATCGAAACGCGAGGCAAACGCGGATCACCCCCCATCCATCGTCACGGTGGCGTATGCCAAAAGTCATGGTTGCGCGCCCAAACCTGATGACCCGCCGCACTTACCCCTTTCGGGCGAGTGCGGTACGATCTCACTGCCATCAAGCATGGACAGGAGCGGGTGCAGATGAAGAAGAGACGAACTTTGATCTTTGTGGTGGTGGGCGTGTTAGCCTGCGTGGGCGTGGTCTTCGTCGTGCCGCGCCTGCTGCCGGCTTCGAGCAGCGCGACAACCAATGTCCAGACCGGGCGGGTGTCGCGGGCGACGCTGTCGGCGGTTGTGGAATCATCGGGCAGCGTGACGGCCGAAGCGGATGCGACGTTGAACTTTGACACAGCGGGCACGATCTCGGCTGTCAAGGTGAAGGT
>JAUQXD010000124.1 GCA_030834835.1 Thermoflexales bacterium
CACATTGGGCACATTGAACAGGCAGCATTCTTCCTGCACCGTCCCGCTGTCACTCAACACGCCACAGGCATGACGCTCCAATTTCACAAAATCAAAAAAGCCCAGCGGCTTGAGCAATCGCACCTGTTCCGATTGCGGATCAAGTCCAAACCGCGCCAACTTGTCGGCGGTGCGCGGGTGAACGCTGAAGACTAAGGGCTGCTGATAGCGGTCGGCGACGCGGGCCAGACCGCTTAAGAGCGCCGCCAACCGATCGGGTCGATCGACGTTCTCGGCCCGGTGCAGTGTCACCAGAAAGAATTGCCCCGCCGTCAGGCTCAGCCGCGTCAATACATCGCTCGCTTCAATGCGGGCCGCATGGGCGTTGAGCACTTCATAGATCGGGTTGCCGATCACGAAGATGCGCTGCCGCTCGATGCCTTCGCGCAGCAGGTTCTCTTTGCTGCGATGCGTATACGGCATCAGCACATCGCTGCTGTGATCGATGATGCGGCGATTGATCTCTTCCGGCACGCGATCGTCGTAACAGCGATTGCCCGCTTCCATGTGATAGACGGGGATGCGCAGCCGCGCCGCAATGATGGCGGCCAGGGCGCTGTTGGTATCGCCAAGGATCAACAGCCGATCGGGTCGCAATCGCGCCAACACCTCGCCTGCGCGCGCCAGAATCTGGCCCACCTGCTCAGCAAAACTGTCCGCCTGAACGCCCAGATGCACATCGGGCCGGCGCAACTGCAATTCATCGAAGAACACATCACTTAGATTGGGGTCGTAGTTCTGGCCGGTATGAATCAGCGTCTGGTCGCAGAACCGATCGAGCTGCTTGATCACTTCACTCAGCCGGATGATCTCCGGGCGTGTGCCAAACAGGGTCGCTACTTTCATCGCAGTAGTTCCCCTTCTTCTGCCTGGGCGTCTTCTAGCATCAGGCGGCGGCGCTTCAACAGCGCTCGCGTTTCATCGAGCGTCATCACGGTGTCGTTGGAACTATACTCTTTGGTCAGGCAGCCGCTGCCCGTCGGCTCGTCCGCCGGCTCGTCCGCCACTTCCGGCAGCATCGGTAAAATGGCATACCATTTGCCGCGTTCCACGGTCCGGGGGGCTTCTTCATCGCTGACCATGATTTCGTGAATTTTCTCGCCGGGGCGAATGCCCGTTACGATCTGGCGGACGGGGCGGTCGCCAATCAACACCGTTGCCACATCCACCATGCGGGCCGCCGGCGCGCGCGGCACATACGTTTCACCGGGGCGCCCGTTTGCGACCACGGCAAACACGGTATCGACCGCATCGTCAAGTGACAACAGGAAGCGTGTCATGTCCGGCGTCGTGATCGTCACCGGTCCGCCGGTGCGAATCTGCTCGTGAAACAGCGGAATCACCGAGCCCCGCGAGGCCAGCACGTTGCCATAGCGCACGCACACAAACCGCGTACCGTGGCAGCGCATATTACCCTGAATGAACACGCGCTCCTGGATGGCCTTGGTCATCCCCATCACATTGACGGGCTTGCAAGCCTTGTCGGTAGATACGCCCACCACTGTTTCGATCGGTAGGCGGTGTTCCTGAATGACGCGCACGATATTCTCCGCGCCTTCGATGTTGGTGCGCACGGCTTCATGCGGAAAGTATTCGCAGGTGGGTACTTGCTTCATGGCGGCGGCATTGATGACCACGTCTACTTCCGGCAGGACGTTGGCGACGCTGTGAAAGTCCCGAACGTCGCCGATGCGGAATTCAAGCAATTGCTGAAAATTGTGGTAGATAATCTCGTCGGTGGCCGCCACGCGCTGC
>JAUQXD010001179.1 GCA_030834835.1 Thermoflexales bacterium
GACCGGCTCAGCGGCCTCGGCGGGCTGCGAAGCCGTCGCGCGCAGTGAACTCATCCAGTCGAGAGTCTCATCGGCAACCGGCGTGGGCGTTGGTGCTTCTGATGTGGGCAAGCCTACCGCTTGCAGGCAATCCGGTATTTCGTCGGCAGCGGGTTCACTCGTTGTCTCAGCGGGCTGCGAAGCCGTCGCCCGCAATGAACTCATCCAGTCAGGAGTCTCATCGGCAACCGGCGTGGGCGCTGGTTCTGCTGATGTGGGCAAGCCCATCGTTTGCAGCCAATCCGGTGCTTCATCAGCAACGGGTTCGCCGGTCGACTCTACCGACTCTGTCGGCTCCGAAGCCGTCGCGCGCAATGCACTCATCCAGTCCGATGGCTCACCGATCGTCAAGGCTGTCTCGGGCGTTTCATCAGAAGGCGTCACGGCGCTCGCGCCCAGATTGCGCAACCAGGCAGACACATCGTCTTCGGCGGGTGTGTCTGTCTCGGCCGCAGCGACTTCGGGCGTCGGCGCTTCTGTGCCCAGACTATCCAGCCAATCGGGCAGTTCGTCGGTTGAGCGCTGAGTGTGATCCACTGTGCCCAGGTTGCGCAACCAGTCGGGCAGCTCTTCGGACGCCGGGGGTTGATCGGCTGGCAGACTCTCTGCTGGCGTAACCTGGGTGATCGGTTCAGGTTCAGGCGTCGGTGCGGCCGCGCGCAGATTCGTCAGCCAATCGCCCGCATCTTCAGGCTCAGCCGGGGCAGCCAGGGTCGATGGCGCCGGCCCGATCGCCGCTGACGGCAACGGACCGGTCCCCAGGGTACGCATCCATTCGGGTATCTCTTCTTCATCTTCAGCCGTTGAAGCGGCGGACGCAGCGGATCGATCGGGCTGCGCTGACGGCAATGGACCGGTACCCAGGGCGCGCATCCATTCGGGTATCTCATCTTCATCTTCAGCCGTAGAAGCGGGCCGAACCAGACCAGGCGGCGAACCGGCGGGCGTAGCGGATTGATCGGGCTGGGCCGACGGTAATGGACCGGTGCCCAGGGTGCGGAGCCATTCGGGTATCTCTTCGTCTGAGTCTGACGCCGACTCCGCCGGGGCGACCGCGCGCAGACTGCTCAACCAATCGGCCGGATCAGTTGGTTCGGTCGAGGCGGCGGGCGTGCTTGAATCTGCCGCCGAGTCGGCGGCATTGAGCGGCAATTGGCTCAGCCACTCGGGCACATCCTCATCGGCTTTTGAGGCCAGCGGCGGATTATCGCCAGAGATGATGCCGAGGGAGGTCAGCCAATCAGGCACCTCACCGGCCGGCTCGGAAACGGGCGGCGGCGCAGCTGATGGTTGTGGCGCAACCGATGGTTGTGGCACGAGTGTGTCTTCGGGGGAAGCTGGCCTGGACGGTTCAGCGTCAGCCGCTGAATCCAGCGACGACCGCAGCTGCCCCAGCCAGTCGGCGGGCGCGGGCGATGCATCGGTGGCGGGTTTGGTGGGCAGCGAGAGACCTTTCTTTATCGGCACGGCTGGCAGTTCGGGCTCAGGCGCGTCGTCCGCCAGGGTCGGAACCAGGCGCGTGCTGCATTTCTTGCAGAAAGTATCCGTCGGCGAGTTGGGCGTGCCGCATTGCGGACAACGCAGGCTGGTGCCAGACGGCAGCTTAGCGCCGCAGTCATTGCAGAAGCTTGATCCGTCTCGATTGGCCGTGCCACAACTCGAACAATACACCATGAGGCGCAAACCTTATTCGCTCTGGGGGCGATCGATAAAGAACAAGACGCGAAAGGCCGTGGCGATCGTGCCCAACGCCACGCCCAGCAATAAACCACGCAGGCCACCCGTCGTGAGCGCATCCAGTACCTGGCGCACACCGATGACGAATTCGCCCGGCGCCGTCGGCGTGTTGTCGGAGGTAAACCACATCGGCAATGGCACCTGCGTGACTAACACAATCAGCGCCGCCAGCAGAAACCAGATCGCGCCAAAGCCGCGCCGATTGCGGACCATGCGCACGGCCGCCAACGCCAGAAAGACCGCCAACAACGCGCCCAGCGAAGCCTGCAGCGGCCCGATCAGGTTGTTGAAGATGAAGCGCGTCACCATCTGATCGGACGACGTAACCCGATCGACGATCAAGATCACTCAAGTGACAGCCGCCGCGCCGCGCAGGATCGAGCTATAGAAAACAGACTGGCGGCGGCGCAGCCGGCGACTGTGCACATACAGCAGATGCACAAAGCCCATCACGACGGCCACACCCGCGACGATGACGGCGATATTGATCAGTGGGACACGCAGGGGGGTCAGGTCCGATTCACGAAAGCCAAAGACACGAGCCAGATCCGGCAATAGAAAGCCGAAGAAACTAACCAGCGTAATGAGACCGGCGATGCCGGTCACAACCGTGGGCGCGATGCTCGTGAAAATGCGTCTCATGATCCCGTCACCATGATCCGGATAATGGGCCAAATAAACAGCGCCATAATCCCGACCACAATCGCCACCCGTACAATGTCTTGAGCGCGCAGGCTGGCCAGCTGCGCCGGGCGGGCCTGCAAATAGGCTTTGGCCGCAAACATCTCCTCGCCGATCAACAGATGATCGGACGTGGTCGAGAGCACGGCCAGCGCGCGCGGATCGGCGGCGGCGTTGATCTTGAGCAGATCCCGCCTGGCGGATTCGTGCTCGATCAGGCCGATCTCAGGCCCGAATGAGCCGGACATGACATTTGCCAGCGCATTCTCGTGCGCCAGATAATCCATGGTCGCGGCGGCGTACGGTACTGGCGACAGCGCGGGCAAGCGGGCGGACAGGGGCGGATAATTGCTCAGATCGCCTTGCCGGATGTAGGGGCGGCGTAGGGTGTCTTCGGCCAGCAGCAAAGCCGTGGCATCGGCGGTCGAGATGATTGGCGAGACACCGCTGGCGGCCGCTTCGTCGGCCAGATATTCGACGATTTGCAGCCCGGCAAGCGTGGTGGTGACATCCTCTCCGCTGATGCCGCCAGTGCCGATCGAAACGTGCAGTTCACGACCCGATTCGATGGCGCGCCCGGTCTGACCGCGCAGCAAGCCAAAGAGCGGGATGCTGCGAAAGCGCGGCCGCAAACCCCCGCTGATACTGGTAAACAGGAATGCTTGACTAATCGCGAAGATAAGCAGCGCCAACACGCCAAGCAGTTGAGATGGGGTCATGTGGCTTTGCCCTCGGTTTCAATGGCCTGGCGGAGACGCGCCAGACGATCGGGGTCCTCGATCAGGGCCGTAAACTGATCGATCTGGGCCGTGGAAACAAACGATGTCAGGACGGGTTTGGCCATGATAATCAGTTGACTGCTTACCAATCCCAGCGGACGCAGCACATCCAGCAGCACTGGCGCCACGGCGCTCAGGCCCCACCGCTGAAAGCGGTCAATCCAGATCTGATCGTCGTCCAGCGCTGATTGAGATGGCATTGCATTCACGTGACAGCACGCTCAAGTCTAAGTTTGATCAGCGGCGTTTAGTATAGCACGTGACGATTGAAAAGTGAAGTGAACTACAGGGATTATGATGCGATCGAGGGTGAGCACATGGTATACTTGCACAAAAAAACGAGTGATGACTGATGGCAGAGCAGCCACCCACCGGCGAAATCTACGGGCAGCTAACGGGCCGCAAGCGTTTGACGATCATGCTGCTGGGCGCGGTAGCGGGCCTCGCAGTCGCGATCATGTTTGCCTTCTTTGCGCAGCGTCCCGTGACGACGATCGAGTTGATTATTGGCGCGGTGATTGGCGCACTGCTTGGCCTGTCGGCCAGCCTGGGCGAGAAACGGCGGAAACGCGCCAGACCCGATTGATCACACACCGACGCGGCGCTGGTTCTCCATGCGCCGCGTTCTATATGAGGGGCTAATGCGCGCCGGGGAACATTCCCCATAGCCGGAGCATTTCGTGAGTGAACGCGTGGTTCAGGAAATACAGGAGACAAATCATGAAAATAGGAATCTATAGTCTGATGCTGTTGATCGCGATGGCTATCGTTGCCTGCGGCGGAGCCGCTGTGCCGCCCGTGGCTCCAGCCGCCACACCATTTGTGTCGCCTACTGCGTCGCCTGTTCAGACACCGGATGCACCTGAGCCAGGCGGCGGATTGATCACGAAACCGGAATCGGCTAAATGGAACAACGCACCGCAGGCTGCTCTCAACGCGCGCAAGATGTTGGTAGAGCAGCTGAAGGTGGATGTCGATCTCGTCGGGCTGGTGAGCGCCGAACTGGTGGACTGGCCCGATGCGTGCATGGGCATTCAGACCCCCGGCGTGATGTGCGCCCAGGTCATTACTACGGGCTACAAAGTGGTATTGAGCGCCAACGGGTTGGAGTACGAGTTTCACACCAACGAGTCGGGCGATGTCGTCCGGCCAGTGACGAAGTAGGCCCCGCCAGTCGAATGATCGATCCACGCCCATCCGCTGAGGAGATGTGCGTGGATCGTGTTTTTACAGCGAGATAATCGTCCACGCCGGCAGTACATCCCCGAATGAGTCTGATGTGGAAACAAAAAACCCGTTCCAAAGAACGGGTTTCGATGGTGGTGGCGACAAGATTTGAACTTGTGACCAAGGGCTTATGAGTCCCCTGCTCTACCACTGAGCTACGCCACCAGTCGAGTTGAGCGAGCGAGATTATACCCAAAACCCCACCCT
>JAUQXD010001180.1 GCA_030834835.1 Thermoflexales bacterium
ACCGAACGCGCCCCAGAAACCGAAGTTGTGGTAGGCGTTCTGGTTGATCTCGATCTTCTTGCCGTCCTTGACCAGCTTCAGCAAATCAGCTGTCGTCGCGGGCGGGGTGGGCACGGTGCTCTTGTTGTAGTACAGCGCCACAGCCTTGATGATGCCGGGGACGCCGTAAACCTTGCCATCTACCACGGCGCCTTCAAAGCTGGCGGGCGGGAAGGCATCGGTCTTGCCCTTCAGCAGATCGTCCAGCGGGGCAATGAGGCCGCCGCGCGCCTGGTTGCCAGTATTGTCGTTGGGCACCGTAAACATCTCGGGGCCGCCACCAGCCGCGACTTCGGTCTCCCACTTGTTGAAGACTTGGTCAAACGGGATCTGCAGCACGTTGATCGTTGCTTCTGGATTGGCCTTCTTGGCATTCTCGATCAGTTTGGTCAGCGCCGTTTCTTCAGCGGTGCCGGTGCCATAGGCGTGCCACAGGGTCACTTCACCCTTGAAACCCATAGCGGCCGGGGCCTCAGGGGCCTTGGTCGCTTCGGGTTGAGCGGGCTGGGCCGGCTGAGCGGGTTGCGCCGGAGCGGGAGCGGGCGTCGCTGCACCGCCGCAGGCCGCGAGCAAAATGCCCAGCACGACGAGCATACTAACGAGCATCAAACGGGTCTTCATCTTTACTACTCCTCCAGAGTTTTGAATCGTGATATGTGGGTAAGGTATCGGACTCGCCCGAGCGTTCGGACCAGTCAAGACTTAACGGCGTGTCGGCACGCAATGAGTAGTTTGTCGCCAGGCCTCACCTCCTTGAATCAATTGCAGTCTGGGCAATAGGTGTGTTCGCGCTTACGCCGTCAGCGCGGCCGTCTCGATCCGGCGCGCGGTACTCTTGCCGCTGATCAGGCGCGGCGGCATCAGGATCTGGGTCTTCGCCAGCGGTGCATCATTCAATAAGTCTAACAGCATTTCGGCGGCCTGCACGCCAATGACTTCCGGCCGCGTATCGATGATGGTCAGATCGGACAACGCCATGGGCAGATGCTCCGATCGATCGAACGAGATCAGCGACACGTCGCCGGGAATATCGCGGCCGGCGTCGCGCAGAGCGCTGATGGCACCCACGGCGACGACATCCGACCAGACCACCACGGCGGTTAACTCCGGCCGATCGATCAACAGCTGCTTCATGGCCCGATAGCCCGCATCATCCGAGGGCACAGCCGGCGCCGTGATCAACGGCAGGCTGTGTTTGCGGCAGGCTTTTTCAAAGCCTTTCACCAGCCGATCGGCAAAGCCAAAATTCAAGTCTTCCGGGCAAATGAAGGCGATGTGCCGGTGACCCAGCTCGACCAGATAACTGATGGCCAGACCGCTGGCCGCTTCGCCATCCAGATCGACGAACGTCAAACCTTTGTTGTCGCGAGTCCGGCCGATCATGACGAACGGAACGTTGGCCTCTCTGAGCAACTTTACTCGCTCGTCATGCACCTGAATTCGCATAAGCACGATGCCATCCACCAGACCGGACAGCAGAATCTGGCGCAGGTCTTCGGCGCCGACGCGCGGCGAACTGAGCGTGAGCAGCGTGAAGTTGTGCTTATTGATAACTTCGGCAATGCTGGTGATGAAGCGGACTTCTACATCGCCCAGCGTGGATGAGGCCAGCGGCAGGACCAGTCCAATCGTGCGGCTGGAGTGACTGCCTGCCAGGCGCTGGGCAATGGGGTTAGGCGTAAATTGCAGTTCGCGCATCGCGGCGAAGATACGTTCGCGGGTTTCCGCGGCGACCGGCCGTTTGCCGCTGATGGCGTGCGACACCGTCGTTTTGGCGACGCCGGCCCGCTCGGCAACTTCGTTGATAGTCGAACGCTGTTTGGTCCTGGCTGAACGCACGCTGCCTGCCCCACTGACAGATCGCTTCGAGGTGAGACAGCGCGATCTGGAGTGTCGTAAATAACTGTAGCACAAACCGGTTTGCTAGTCAATAGCCAAAATCGGATTTTTAAGGGTTTCCGGTACGAGACCATTGGGAGCGCTCTCAAGCGCCGCAGACAGAAGTGCCCTTGCTTACATCGCGTTGACGACCGCCGCCGCAGCAGATACAATCAAAATGAAATTTTGTGACGTAGCCTGCGTATTTACGCACAACAGTCGTCTTCCTCTAGATAACTGGCAGCCAGGCCATGACTCAATCAACCCATCGACA
>JAUQXD010001181.1 GCA_030834835.1 Thermoflexales bacterium
CGGCCCAACACCCGATCGATCAGCGAAGTGTTGCCGGGCTGCGTCAACCGCTTATTGAGCGTCCCGGCCGACAACGGCGTGCTGATCGCCATCACCCGATCGACCCGATCGGGCCACAACGCGCCCGCCAGCATGGCGACCGCCGCGCCCAGCGCGTGACCCACCAGGCACGCGCGCATGATGCCCAGCTGCTCCATAAACTGATCGAGCTGCGCCACGTACGCTTCAATCTGATAACGATTGGCGTTCCGATCCGAATCGCCGAAGCCCCACAGATCGAACGCATACGTGCGATACCGATCCGACAGATTCTCCATCGTCGGCATCCAGTAGCGCCAGGAACCTAACCAGCCGTGCAGAAAGATCAGCGGCCGGCCGCGGCCCAGCGCCTCGTAATGCACCAACCCGCTCTCAATGATGATTGCGCTCACAACACACTCAATCCGATATCGACTGACACTAGGCTCTAGCCTGGGCGCGACGCGCTGTCACCCGATCGAGCACGGCTTTCACTTGCTTCGCTAATTCATCGGGCGCAAACGGCTTTAGAATGTACTCTTCCGCGCCCGCGTCCAGCCCGGTTTGAATCTCGCTCTCCTGCCCCTTGGCCGACAGAAATACCACCGGAATATCGCGCATCGCCGGTATTGACTTCAAGGCTTTGCACGCTTCGTAACCCGTCATCCTGGGCATTCGCACATCCATCAAAATCAGGTCAGGCATTTCCACCTGCGCGCGCTCTACGGCCTCCGCGCCATTGGAGGCCTGCACGACGGTAAACCCGCCGAACTGCAGGCTGAACGCCACCAGATCGCGAATATCGCGTTCGTCTTCGGCTATCAGTATTTTCGTCATAGGTTAATCCCCGTCTTGTGGTGAGATGGAACAATCCCCATCTTTTGGTGGGACAGCCATCACTCCGCACGATTGGGTGATCGGTCTCCGGCCAGCGTCTGCTCTCCCCTGGCCTGACCACCCAGATGTGCACCCACCACGATATCGATCTCAGAGACCAGTTCGTCCACGGCAAACGGCTTGGTCAAGAACCGCGCTGCCCCCAGTGACAGCACTTTCTTCTGCTTCACTTCCTCGTCGGTCAAACTGCCCGTAATCACCACCACCGGAATATCGGCCGTGTCACTAAGCCCTTTCAGGCGCTGCAAGACTTCGTAGCCGTCCATGCCGGGCAGCTTCAGGTCAAGCAAGATCAAGTCCGGGTTTTCCTGCCGCGCCAGCATTACCGCCCGCTTGCCGCTCGAGGTCAACACCACGGTGAAGCCCCGCTGCTCCAGGGCGGCCTGCAGCAGGTCGCGCGTATCCCGATCGTCGTCGACCACCAGCACCTTACCGGGGCCGTGCAGCACGCGATTCACCGAGAACACCAGCCGCGCCGGATCGATCGGTTTGGTCAGATAATCCACGGCCCCCAGCCGCAGCCCCTCGCGCTGATCGGGCATCACCGAAACGATCACGACCGGAATCGACGCCGTGGCGCTATCGGTCTTGAGACGTTGCAGCACTTCAAAACCGTCGGCATCGGGCAGATAAATATCCAGCGTAATCAAATCGGGCTGGCGTGTCCGGGCTTGCTCAATGGCGTCTTTGGCGCGGCTGGCGACTGTGACTTCATAGCCGCTGGTCGCCAGACTGCGGCTGATCAATTCGGCGATGTCGCGATCGTCCTCGACCACCAGGATGTGCCGGTGACCGTTGGTAACCGGTTCCGGCTGGCTGCTCAATTCCTGCACGACTACGGCCGCCACCGTCTCGGGCGTCGCCATCAGCTTCGCCAGTCCGGGCAGCACCGCTTCCGGCAGAACATCTTCGATGACGGGACTTACTTCCACCGGCTCGGCCAACGTGGCGCGCAGTGTAAACGAGAACGTCGTGCCCACGCCCACCGTGCTCTCCAGCCAGATACGACCGTCGTGCATCTCAACCAGCGACCGGACGATGGCCAGGCCCAGCCCGGTGCCCGGAAATTCCTGCACGTTGGGATCGTCCACGCGGAAGAACCGCTCAAACACTTTGGGCTGATTTTCAGGTGTAATGCCGATGCCGGTGTCGTTCACGTCGATCTGTATCATCGGCCCGGCGGGCGTCGCATTGCCGGCGGGCAGCACCGTATCGGTCAATCGCGCTCGCACCGTGATCGTGCCGCCAGGCGGCGTGTACTGGTACGAGTTGCTGACCAGGTTCGTCAACACCTGAATCACGCGATCGCGATCGCCGTAGACGCGCGGCAGTTCTTCTTCCGGCAGCGCCAGGCGCAGCGTCAAATTCTTCTCATCGATCTTGCCGCGCAGCGTCGTCGCCACCTGCTCGATCACCGACTCGATCGACAATGGCTTCAAGTCCAGCTTCACGCGCCCGCTCTCGATGCGGCTGATGTCCAGCAGATCGTTCACCAGGATTGACAACCGATCGGCATTGGATTTAATCACGCTCAAGAAGCGCTGCTGCGTCTCATTCACCATGCCCGCCGCGCCCATCAACAACAGATCGGCGTAGCCCTTAATGCTCGTCATCGGCGTGCGCAGCTCGTGGCTGACCGTCGAGACGAATTCGCTCTTGGTGCGGTCGGCTTCCACCTCGCGCGTGATGTCGCGGAACACCGACACCGAGCCCAGGTATTCGTCGCTCATCGTCACCGGCGCAATCGACACGTTGACAAAGCGGCGCTCGCCCGCAAACTCGATGCGCTGCGACAGCACCGGCGTGCGCTGCCGCGCGTCGCTGGAGGCGTGCCACTCGCGCACCTGATTCACCCAGTTCACGCCGGCTGCCGAATACAGACCCTGCATGTCCTCGATCGACCGGCCCAGCGCATTATCGCGCGCGACGCCCAGAATCCGTTCAGACGCCGCATTAAACATGATCACCCGCCCGGTCGCATCGCTCACCATCACGCCGTCGGCAATCGACTCCAGGATGGCGTGGCTCTTGGAGCTTTCAATCTGTTGGCCACGCAGCATCCCGCCCAACAACTCGGCCTGCTCGCGGATGTAGCGATACAGTTCGGCGTTGTTGATGGCGGTCGCCACCTGATTGGCCGCCGCAGCCACCAACTTCATGTGCTTGTCGTGGAAAAAATCCACGTCGGGATGCAGCATCATCATCGCGCCCAGCACGTCTTCGCCCATTTGCAACGGGGCGACCAGCGCGGAACTGAAGTTGCTCACGTTCTCGCCCATCGGCACCCAGCGCGCGTCCAGGCTCAAGTCAGGCACGATCGCGGCCTGCCGGTTGATCACGGCCCAGCCCGACAGTCCCTCGCCCCGCCTGAAGATCGAGAGCTTGCCGCCAGGCGGCAGTGTGCCACCCGGCCCCAGGAGCGCCCGCATGATCAGTTTATCCGTCTGTTGATCCACCAGCATGATCGAACCGTACGGCGCGCCCACGGCCTGCACCACCAGTTCC
>JAUQXD010001182.1 GCA_030834835.1 Thermoflexales bacterium
GACAATTCAATCAGCGTAGGGCAAGTTGCCAACTTGCCTTACATACCTGGAGGAGAAACGCATGACCACCTTAACCGAGTTCCGCCAGCAGAAAGATGAATTCTTCAAGCACGATTGGCAGTCGCCGTTGACGCCCGATCAGCAAAAAGACTTTGACGGCCTCAAGTATTTCCCGGAAAATCCCATGTTACGGTTGTGGGTGACGGTTGAAGAATACGATCCCAAACCCGTCGTTACCATGATCACCAGCACGGGCAGCGCGCGTGAGTATCTGAAATACGGGCAATTCACCTTCGACGTGAACGACAAAGCGGCCACGCTCCAGGTCTATCAAGATGCTGACGATGGCTACTTCTTCCTCCCATTCGTGGATGCGACCGCGCCCGACGAAACGTACGGCGCGGGGCGCTACCTTGACCTCGAGCCGGTGGCGGGCGGCCAGTTCTTGATCGACTTCAACTACGCCTACAATCCGTATTGCGCGTATAACGATCGTTTCTCATGCCCCATTCCGCCGAAGGAAAATCGCCTGAAGGTACGGATTGAAGCGGGAGAGAAGAATTTTCACGCCTGACAACGCGACATACCTGCCGGCCGACTAAACGCTGCGCCGCAAAGTTACGATCGACTGGACATTACTCGCCGCACGATCAGTACCCCATTTGCATTCACCAATAGGATCGTTTTGGTGTGCCAGTTGCACTGACGACACCCACGTGAATGCCACGACTCCAAAACTCATAACGGAGCCACTGGGGCCTGGAAAGAGCCGTGAAAAGTTTGAGGACTCAAACCTAATTTTCTTCCGATCATGCTATACTGTCCGCCTCATTTATCTGCACCAAACTACAGCCATAGTCCGAGCGGGGTGACCGGGCCGATGTTTAATGCCATAACTGATTGTTCCACACTTGTCGAAGTCCTTCACTGGCACACCCTGCAACAACCCGATCAATTAGCCTTTTCATTTTTGTCCGACGGAGACACCACCGAGACCCGCTGGACCTATCACGACTTAGATGAACGCGCCCGTGCCATCGGGGCCGAGTTGCAGGCCTTCGGTGCAACCGGCAAGCATGTGCTGCTGCTTTATCCACCCGGCTTAGACTATGTCGCGGCATTCTTTGGCTGTTTGTATGCCGGTGCCGTGGCCGTTCCGGCTTATCCTCCGCGCCTCAACCGTCCCATGCCTCGCCTGCAGGCCATTGTCGCCGACGCGCAAGTCACTATCGCTCTCACGACCGATCACATTCTCACCAGCCTGGAGAGCCGCTTCGATCATTTACCAGACTTGAGGACGCTGCACTGGCTGGCGACCGATCACCTGGCCCTTGACGCGGCGAGCAAGTGGCAGCGCCCCGACATCGCTTCAACCTCGCTGGCCTTTCTGCAATACACCTCTGGTTCCACTTCCACGCCCAAAGGGGTCATGCTGACGCACAGCAATCTGCTGCATAACCTGGCGTCGATCCAACGGTGTTTTGAATCCACCGCAGATTCACGCGGCGTCTTCTGGTTGCCGCTCTATCACGACATGGGCCTCATCGGCGGCATGCTGGAAACCCTCTATTGCGGCGGCACGAGCGTACTCATGTCGCCGGTTGATTTTCTCCAACGCCCGCTGCGCTGGCTGCAAGCGATCTCGCAGACCCGGGCCACCATCAGCGGCGGACCCAATTTCGCCTATGATTTATGCGTCGACAAGATCACGCCCGAAGAGCGCGCCACGTTGGATTTGAGCAGCTGGCGCCTGGCCTTCAGCGGCGCGGAGCCGATTCGAGCCGAGACGCTCGATCGGTTTGTGGCTGCCTTTGAATCCTGCGGCTTTCGACGCGAAGCGTTCTATCCCTGTTATGGGCTGGCCGAAGGCACGCTGATCGTCGCCGGCGGCGCAAAGGCCGAGCCGCCGATCGTGAAGTACTTCAACATCGACGCCTTGCAACACCGACGGGTAAGCGAAGCACCGATCGGCGCCGGCCTCGCCCGATCGCTGGTGAGCTGCGGACGCACCGTGCTCGATCAAGAGATCGTGATCGCCCATCCCGAACGATTGACACCGTGTCCGCCCGATGAGATTGGCGAAATCTGGGTGGCGGGTCCCAGCGTGGCACAAGGCTATTGGAATAACCTGACCGGCACAGCCCGGACCTTTCAGGCCCGCTTAGCCGACAGCGGGCGCGGCCCCTGCTTGCGCACCGGTGATCTGGGCTTTCTACACCAGGGTGAGCTCTTTGTGACTGGTCGTCTTAAAGACCTGATCATCATTCGTGGTCGCAACCATTATCCGCAGGACATTGAACTGACCGTCGAGCAGAGCCACACCGTGCTTCGTCCGGCGGGCAGCGCGGCTTTCTCTGTAGACATTGACGGCGAAGAACGGCTCGTCGTGGTGCAGGAGTTAGAGCGTCATTATCGCAACGTCGATCTCACTGAAGTGCTGCAAACCATCCGCGCAGCCGTTGCCGCTGAGCACGAGTTGCAAGTTTATGCGGTGGTCTTGATCAAGGCGGGCAGCCTGCCCAAAACATCCAGCGGCAAGATTCAACGCCACGCCTGCCGCGCGGCCTTCCTGGATAACAGCCTGGAAGTCGTCACGCAAAATCGACTGGACAGTACTCCCGCCGTGCCAGCCGCCCAACCCGAACCGAGTTTCATCCGCAAAGCGTTGAGCGCCGTGCAAGATCGCACCGCGCGCCAGATGCTGCTGACGCTCTATTTGCAAGAGCAAGTAGCTCGCGTGCTGCATGTGGCTTCGACCCAGATCAGCCCGCAGCAACCGCTCACGGCTTTCGGGCTGGATTCGTTGATGGCGATCGAGTTGAAGCATGAGATCGAAACGAGCCTGGGTGTGGCGCTGCCTTTAGCCGAAGTCCTGCAAGGGCCGAACATCATCGAGTTAGCCGATCTGATCCTGGCTCACTTTGATGTGGTCGGCAGCACACCGGCGGCCACGACTACTGCGACCTCGGCGCAGCCGATCGCCGATCTACTCTCGCAAGGCCAACAATCGTTGTGGTTTATGTATCAACTCGCCCCGGAGAGTGCGGCGTACAACGTGCCCTGCGCGGTGAGGATTCGCTCGGCGTTGGATATACCGGCGCTGCAACGCTCGTTGCAAAAGATCGTCCAGCGGCATCCGTCCCTGTGCACCACATTTAGCGCGACCTCGGCCGGGCCGGTGCAACAGCGGCACGACGACGTATCCGTGAACATC
>JAUQXD010001183.1 GCA_030834835.1 Thermoflexales bacterium
CGGCGGCGAACATGGCGCATTGACACTGCGGTAAGCCAACTGCCTCTTGAGCAAAAAACGCTCACGACTCGAAGAAATTAATCGGGCGGTGAGCGTTTTGTTTGGATTGACTCTATCGCGGATGATCTATTTCATGAGTCAAATCACCCGTAGATCAGCTTATATTCCTGACTGATAAGCAGACGGTAGATCAAGTTTAGTCGCTCGATGGCATGTAACGCTGACTCAACCAACTGCTTCTCCGTCAGCGATTGAGGAATGCTTAGCGACCTTCCTTCAGCGGCTGATTCGGGCACATACCCCAACCCGTCTGCCAACTCTGCTATCAATGCGTCTCCACCATTCGAGGTATTGTGGCTTAGTGAGTTTTTCAGGCGAATCGTGTCTTGTGTCTGTTGCCACGTCTCGATGGCGGGTTGCCACTTTTTTAGCCAGTTCGTCACACTCACGGGAAGGTTAACTTTCGAGTCACGAGCAAGCATCGCAATTCCACTGAGCGCCGATAAACAGCCCCGAATATCAAACAAAATGTAGTTCAAGAGGGTTGCATCATCGATTACTGGGCGGTTCTGCGGGTGACCGGGTGCATAGCCGGAATCCAGCAACGTTGCCTTCAATAGATCGTCGCCTGGCTCAGTCAAGATCGTCTTACGATCGCTACTACCAACGACCAACGTTGGTGTTCGGCGCTGACCGCCGTTGATGAAGATCACAAACTGCTCGGCCGCGGCATCATGATCAATGTTAACGTCGATGAGCGGAATAAGCCATGCCGTTAACTGTTCGCGCACGTGTTGGGTATCCTCGCAATGAGTTGCTCCGTACATGGTCAAGGGCAGGGGCATGCTTGTCCTCCAGAATAGGGGCTGAGGTTATTGTACCGCACTCTAATCCGTCGAAAGCGGAGACGGCTGTCCGACTTTGGACGGATGACGCGCGCAGTGCGATGGGCTATACTCGTCACATCATTGCACACAGGAGCGCAAATAATGAACACCACAACGAACCGCCTCTACCGCAGCCAGACCGACCGCATGGTGGCCGGTGTGTGCGGCGGCCTTGCCAAATACTTCAACGTAGACCCGACTGTGATCCGCCTTATCTTCGTCGTGTTGGCGCTGGCCGGGGGACCCGGCCTGCTGTTGTACATCATTTTGTGGCTCATCACGCCGATCGAGCCATAGCAGTTGATTCACCAGCGAATTTGACCTATACTGTATCTATCCCACTCCAAAAGAGGAAAACTATCATGAGCGACGAAGAAGTCCCAACCGAAGAGATCCCGCAAGCTGAGGAGCCTAAGTCCGGGTCGACCCGCAGCCAGGAATTCAAAGTGTCCGGCGATGCCGTGGTGGCCAAACTCAAGGAACTGCTGCACGAGGGCAATGTCCGCCGCATCATCATCAAGAACGATGACGGCAAGACGCTGATCGAAATCCCGTTGACGCTGGGCGTGGCGGGCGCGCTGTTCCTGCCCGTGTGGGCGGCCATCGGCGCCATTGCGGCCCTGGCGGCCAATCTCACCATCGTCATCGAAAAAGTCGAATAAGCGGCTTGCGCTGCTTTTGTCATCGGACCTCGCCGGTTGTTAAGACCGGCGAGGTCTTTTTGATGTGCGTCATGGCTGAACTTCAAGTCAACCCTCTCACCTTCGGATGCAGCTAAATCGTGGTGATGTCTCGGCGCAATCGCATCCTCCACCTTGACCAACGTACTGTTGAAATCACCGCCTCATTTGCCTATGATCAAAGCACTTTGCACACGTGAGGTCAACCATGCTCAAACGCTTAACCATCGCCCTTGGTCTGGCGCTGTTGCTCGCGCCGATCGCGTCGATCGGCCCGATCGCGCTGTCCAAACCGCAGGCCGCGCCGCCCACTATCGCGAGTTGTCCGTTGCAACCCGCCGACAACATCTGGAACGTTCCCGTCGATAACCTGCCGCTCGACGCAAATTCGGCGGTCTACGTCAACACGATCGGATCGACCTCGCACGTCCACGCCGATTTTGGCTCGGGCACGTGGGAGGGCTTCCCGATCGGCATTCCGTACACTACCGTCCCTGGCACACAACCCGCGTTCAACGTCGATTTCGGGTGGCCGAATGAAAGCGACCCGTGGCCGTATCCCATCCCGCCCAACGTGCCCATCGAAGGCGATCCCGACGGCGACGGCGATCGCCACATCCTCATCGTCGATCGCGACAACTGCATCCTGTATGAACTGTATGCTGCGCATCAAATCAACGGCCAGTGGAATGCCGGCTCCGGCGCGATCTTTGATCTCAACTCCAACGCGCTGCGACCCGACACATGGACGTCCGCCGATGCGGCGGGCTTGCCCATCTTGCCGGGCCTGGCGCGCTACGATGAAGTGGCCGCGGGCGAGATCAATCACGCGCTGCGCTTCACCGCGCCGCAGACGCGCGACGGGTACATCTGGCCTGCGCGGCACGAAGCGTCTGATCTGACGGGCACACAGTATCCGCCGTTAGGGCAGCGCTTTCGCTTGAAGGCGAGTTTCGTGATCGATGGTCGTTTCTCGCCGCAAGTGCAAGTGATTTTGCGGGCGTTGAAGAAGTACGGCATGATTCTCGCGGATAATGGTTCGCCGTGGTACATCAGCGGCGTGCCCGACGAAGGCTGGAACAATGATGATCTTCATCGGCTCGATCAGTACGTAAGTGGAGCCAACTTTGAGGCGGTGGATGTGTCCTCGTTGATGGTCGATCCTGATTCGGGGCAGGCACTCAGCGACTTCACGGTGTCGGTCAACCCGATCGGTCGCGCCATCGACGCGGGCAGTGTGGCGACATATCAACTGCGCTTTGAGAAAAGCGCGGCGTTTAACAGTACGATCACCGTCACGGCCAGCAGCCCCTCGCCCAGCCTGACGCTGAAGTTGTCGCAAGCGATCGTGACGCCGCCGATCACGATCACGTTGACGGTCACGGACACGCACCCGATCGGTTCACCGCCGCTCGTATACACCATCCCCATCACGGCCACGGGCGGCAGCGTGACGCACTATGCGAGCGTGGGCGTGTTGATTAACGGAATGAAGGTGTATTTGCCGATTGTGATCAGGCAATGAGATGCGAGTGGTATTCGAACGTCTGCCGACAACTGGCAAATAAGACAAACCGGCACGAGGTAAATTCGAGCAGCGGTGTCAAAATTTTCTGATTGACTTCGTAATTGACATGCGCCTATACTGTGCACAGCAGTTCAGCGAGCGTTGCTTCCACCATCAAAAAGGAGTTGAAAACATGAAGCGCGCGTTTGTGATTGCCGTCGTGTCACTGGCCCTGTTGATCACGCCCATCAATGTCGCGTTGGCCTCGCCCCCTACCATTGAAACCCAGTTCTGGAGCGGCGAATACACTCTTGATTGTGGTGATTATC
>JAUQXD010001184.1 GCA_030834835.1 Thermoflexales bacterium
AAACTTCCCCATGAAAAACAGGCGGAAACCGTGCAGCACACTCACGATGATAGCCGCATCCGACGCGTACCGATGGACGGCGCGGATGATATGCGCGACCAGCTGGCTTTCCATTTTGGCGACGGCGTGATAGATCCCGTCAAAACTGAATTGGATGAAGAAAGTAAGATAGATGCCGGTGGCAGCCACCATCAGCCACAGGAACACCGCGATGGTATCCGTGTGATACAGGGGGTTAAACGCCGGATTACCGATCAGGCGATTGATGGGACGCGCGAACGCCAGCGCGAGGCGTTCCAGCCAGCGCAACACGGCGCTGCGCTGCGGCTGCCAGATCACGTCGTCGTATCGGGCAGAATCGATCGGGCTGTTGCTGTTGGCCTGAGCCAGATCAGCTTGCTCTGAGGATACATCCGGCGGAAGATCCGGACGATGGGTGTCAGCCAATCCACTACCTCGTTTCGACTGTACATCTACACGGTAAAGCTGCGAACACAGCCCGATAGAAGATCAGACTTCCGAAATCGTTGCCGGTTTTGCACAAGCGTGCGCGACAAGATTTCGGAAGTCTGAAGCCAATCCCGATGATGATCAGTGGCGACTAAGGTTGCTGCCAGGTCCGCAAGAAGGCGATCACGTCGGCCAGTTGTTCCTCGGTCAGGCGGCCGGCGAAACTGCGCATGGCCGTGTTGGCCCGGCCCGTCAGCGTCAGCGTCAACATTTCGGCATTGGTGCTGGTCTGGATGAACGTGCTCGGCTTCAGACGAAGCCCGACACCGCCCTGCCCTTCGGAGCCGTGGCAGCCGACGCAGGCGTCCTTGTAAACCGCTTCGCCCTTCGTCGCATCGCCGATCGGCCACTGCTTGCGAAACTCACCCAGATCGTTTAGCGCTTTGGTCAAATCACCCGATTGGATGGTGACCGCAATCGGATCGAATTGGGCCAGGCCGGGACCAAAGGCCAGCGGCCTGGCACGATCGAGATAGAACAATGCGTCCTTGTCGTCTTTCTGACTCAGCGCGAAGAGCGCCTGATCCAGCAAGTCGGCCACGGTTGTAGTGGGCAGCACCGTCTCTCCCTTACGCCAGGCATTGATTAAGGCGATGAGGTCTTCAACCTGGTTGGGTGCCAGGACCGTGCCCCAGGTAGGCATCCCCTTGGCTGGCCGACCGCCGTTGATGGTCTGCCGATACCAACTGTCATCCAGTTCACTCAAGCGTTGAAGATTGTTGATGGCCGGAGCGGCGCCACCGCCCTTGCCGTCTTCACCGTGGCAGACGAAGCAGGTGCCATTGAAGAGTGACAGGCCGCGCGCCGCATCGGGTGTGAAGGCGTTCGCCACCACTTCCGGTGCGGTCGGCTCCCAGGCCCGCAAGAACGCGACCACATAGCGGATGTCTTCGTCCGTCAGCGGCCCGCCGTTCGACTGCGCCCAGGCCGGCATCAGCGTATTGGGGCGGCCAACGCTGATGAAGCCCGCCAGCACCTGATCGGTCGCATTCGCCAGCAGCAGTTTGTTGTTCAACGCCGGGCCGACCCCGCCTTCGCCGCGCGTGCCGTGACAGGCCGTACAATTGGCGACGTAGATCAAGCGGCCCTGCTGGATGTTGAATTTGTCGACCGCCGTGCTCGCTTCAGCCATGCGCGACGGCTCAGTGCCCCACGCCACCGCCAGCGCAGCGATGGTGATTACCGTCAGAATCAGGCCGATCAAGACCGGCCGTCGATAGTTTTCTGTTTGCATAGATAAGCCGCCTTA
>JAUQXD010001185.1 GCA_030834835.1 Thermoflexales bacterium
TGCGAAAGCAGGGCTTAGTGATCCCACGGTACTGAGTGGAAGGGCCGTGGCTTACCGGACAAAAGCTACCCCGGGGATAACAGGCTGGTGAAGTCCAAGAGTCCATATCGACGACTTCGCTCGGCACCTCGATGTCGGCTCGTCGCATCCTGGGGCTGTATAAGGTCCCAAGGGTTGGGCTGTTCGCCCATTAAAGCGGCACGTGAGCTGGGTTCAGACCGTCGTGAGACAGGTCGGTCTCTATCCGCTGTGGGCGTAGGGGATTTGAGGGGAGCTGCTCTTAGTACGAGAGGACCGGAGTGGACAGACCTCTGGTGTGCCAGTTGTTCCGCCAGGAGCATCGCTGGGTAGCCACGTCTGGCAGAGATAACCGCTGAATGCATCTAAGTGGGAAACTTGCCCCAAGATTAGATCCCCCTTCCTAGTGAGAAAGACCGCCGGAAGACCACCGGTTTGATAGGCGACAGGTGTAAGCACAGCAATGTGTTAAGCTTAGTCGATACTAATGGTCGAGGGCTTACGTGATGCGGAGAACTTGGAGTTCAACATTCTATTTAGTTACGGCGATCAAAATCGCCGCAGTGCCTTAACATCCTGAAAACAATAGTCTCTTGGTGATCTGAGCGGCGTGGGTACACCCGGTCCCATCTCGAACCCGGCAGTTAAGCGCGCCAGCGCCGATGGTACTTGGAGGGCGACCTCCTGGGAGAGTAGGTCATTGCCAAGAGGCTTTGTTTTGCAATTAACGGACCGGTTCAGATAACTGAACCGGTCTTTTATTTTACAAATCGGAGGTCGCATGAACGCCAGACTCGCCGTTGTCACCTTATGGGCCGAAGATGTCGCACAGACCGCTCATTTCTATCGTGATGTGATCGGCCTGCAATTGCTGCCGCAACATGGCGATCGACCGCACTTCGATCTGGGTGGCGCCCTGCTCGTCATTCTCAAAGGCCGATCGGTTCCGCCGCTTGATCCGGTCCCCGCGCGTTTCCCGATCGCCGCGTTTGCCGTCGATGACCTTGATGCAGCCGTCGATCACTTGCGCGCCCATCAGGTCGATCTGCCATGGGGCATCGAAGAAGACGCTGATTCGCGCTGGGTCATGTTCCACGATCCGGCCGGTAACTTGATGGAATTGGCGTACTTCAAGTAGCCGGCCGCTTCGACGTCCGCGCAAAACCCTTGTCAGATCAAAGGCTGCGTGATACAATCGCCACGCAATTGGGGAGTGGCCAAGTTGGCAAGGCAACGGACTTTGGATCCGTCATTCGAAGGTTCGAGTCCTTCCTCCCCAGCCACAAGAAAAACGGCGCTGATTTCAAATCAGCGCCGTTTGCATTTCAAGCGTTGGTTATTGGAGGACAAGCGGTATGTAGATCGTGTTCGTCGAGTTATACAGACTGATCGTTTGCGGCAGCGTGCTCGTGATCTCACTCGTAGTGGTCAACGTGATCGGGCCGCTGCCCGTCCACGGCCCGTACTCGATCACGTCCCGATCGGCGGGGCCGATTACGATGTCGGTCGCGGTGAAAATGCGCTCGGTTCCGGTCGTGATCAGCGTATAAGTCAAATCGAAAGTGCTGGTGATGTTCCGGCTATTGTCAATCGTGAATTGGCCGCGCGGATCGTCGAACGTCAGTGTGATCGTGCGCCCGGTGCCGATCGTCAGGCCGCCAATGTCGATCGCCTTGCTCGCATCGGGCGTTTCCAGCACCATTTTGAACCCCGTCCGATCGGTCACGCCGGATTGATAGACGAGTTGGGTGCCGTCGGCGGCCAGCGCGAGTTGGCTGCGCTGCGTGCCCGTCACTGTAATGTCGCTGGCGACGGCCGCAAAGCCCGGCCCAAAGACAGCTACTTCCGACGGTACGGTCGTCGTCAGGCTGGCGGCATCCGACCGACTGACGGTGTACGTAAACGTCCCGCTCACGGGCAGATGGCCGATCAGCGCCGCGGGTTCGTCGAGGCCGCCAGGCAACAGCGACAGAAACGAATCGGGAATTTCAGCGATCGGTTCTTCGTCGACGACTCCCAGGCGCAATCCCGTTTCATCCGTGATCAACAATTCGCTATTTGGATCGCTCCAGACGAGCGAGTGCGCCGGGCCGCCATTCTTCGCGGGTACGCGACACAGGTTGCGGCACAGGGGTGTCTGAGTATAAATGGAGATAGGCACAGCGCTCAAAGATTTGGATGTCGCGTTGCCGCACCACGTCTGCGCCGACGAATTGCCGCAGCGTTCCGTGACGGCTGTGCGCCGCCGGCTGTCGCCGCGATAGTAACTCCACGTGTCCGCGCCGGTGTTGATCTCCACATAGCGATTGAGATCGCCGGGCCAGTTGTTGTCGTACACACGCACGCGCCAGATGTCTTTGCCCAGATACTCAATGGCATACGGCACGATCGAGTGGCCTTGCGGCTTGCCCTGCCAGTTGTATACCAGCAGCGTCGTGGGATCGGGCGGCGTGCTGGCCATCGCCGTGCGCAGCTGCGTCAGCAGCTGGCCGGGTGTCTGCTGTGAGCTGCGCCACTGCGCCTCCGCCACCGGATCGGGGATTTGCAGCGACCAGTAATAGGCGATCTGCCGCCGGATCAGGCTTAACGGCAGGCTGTACGCGACTGTTGCCGTCGATCGAACATCGGTCGTGCGATCGAGGCCCTGATAGAAACGCAGCGTAGTGAGGGTAAAGCCGTCGCAATGGCCGCCCCGGATCAGGCGATTGGCATACGCGGTGAACAACTGCAATTGCAGTCGCACATCCTGGCAACTGCGATTCAGATCAAAGCAAAACTCGGCATCGTTGGCAAACATGCGGCGCGCGTCGATCGTGGTGAAATCGGTGGAGAGCACGGCGCTGTAGTTGGCAAAAGGATAACCATTAGGCCTGGGCCGGAAACCGAGATCGGCGACGAGGCCGATCGGGGTGGTGGGGATGGGCGTCGCTGTTGGCGTGATAGGCGTGAAGTTGATGTCCGGCCCGACCGTCACAACGATCGTCGGCGTAATGCTTACATCAGCCATGGGGGTGGGCGTGACGGTGAGCGAAATCGTGACAGTCGGCGTGACTGTGCCCGCACTATCGGGCGCTTCTTCCGTCGAATCCGTCGCTGTCGGGGTCGGTGTGATCTCTTCAAGCAATTCGCCCCCGGTCAGCATGGATGGCCGATCCGCTTCTGGTGGCGCGGGCGTCAAAGCCAGGCCGGCGCAGCCGGTCAAACACAGACTAATCACAAC
Organism: Thermoflexales bacterium; assembly: GCA_030834835.1. Taxonomy (GTDB): domain Bacteria; phylum Chloroflexota; class Anaerolineae; order Fen-1058; family Fen-1058; genus JAGOBP01. The sequence continues at coordinate 3,239 of JAUQXD010001185.1, forward strand.
CAGCAGCAGATGTTTCATGGAGTGATTGTAGACGTTGGCAGGTAGCGGGTCAAGTTAGAGAACTGTTTCACAGTGATTTGGCCGTGTGGTACACTTCAAGGTGCATCCGTCATCAGCGTATTTCTCGGAGGCGGCTCATGGCTGTATCATCGCGTGTCATTCGCACGCCCGATCAACGACTGCGGGTCTTCGTCAGTTCCACTTTGCAGGAAGTCGCCGCCGAACGGCAGGCCGCCCGGCAAGCCATCGAGCGGCTGCGCCTTGCGCCGGTGATGTTTGAACTGGGCGCGCGGCCGCATCCCCCCAAAGACCTCTATCGCGCTTATCTCGAACAAAGCCACATCTTCATCGGCATTTACTGGCAGCGTTACGGCTGGGTCGCGCCCGATATGGACATCTCCGGCCTGGAAGATGAGTGGCGGCTGTCCGGCGATCGGCCCAAGTTGGTTTACATCAAATCGCCTGCGCCCGATCGGGAACCGCGCCTTAAAGACCTGATCGATCAGATTCGCAACGACGACAACGTTTCGTACAAACCATTTACCTCCGCCGAGGAACTGCGCGACCTGATCGAAAACGATCTGATGGTGATGCTGACCGAGCGGTTTGAGATGTCGGAATCGGCTGAGGCGGCCACGGTGCCGCTGCCGGTGCTGCCGCGCAGCAACCTGCCTGTGCTGGCCAGCCGCTTCATCGGGCGCGAGGCTGAACTGGCGGAACTCAAACGGTTACTGGCCGAAACCCGTCTCGTCACATTGATCGGGCCGGGCGGCGTGGGCAAAACGCGATTGAGCCTGCAAGTGGCGCACGGCGTACTACCCGACTTTGCCGACGGTGTCTGGTTCATCGAATTGGCTGCGTTGACGGATGCCGCGCTGGTGCCGCAAACGATCGCCGCTGTGTTGAATGTGCGAGAATCGGCCGATCGGCCATTGATCACCACACTGATCGATTATCTGCGCGATAAGCGCGCGCTGCTGATCCTGGACAATTGCGAGCACGTGATCGAAGCCTGCGCCCGCATCACAACCGCGCTGCTTCAGGCCTGCCCGAATCTGCGGATTTTTGCCAGCAGCCGCGAACTGCTGGGCACCGCCGACGAGGTCGCCTTTGCCGTGCCTACGCTGGGCGTGCCTGATGTAAATCGGCTGCCGGCGCTGGCGGATTTAACGCAGGTGGAGGCAGTGCGTTTATTCGTGGAACGTGCGCACAGCGCGCAGCCCAATTTCACCATTAACGAGCGCAATGCGGCGGCCATTGCGCAGATCTGCCAGCGGCTCGACGGGATTCCGCTCGCGATCGAGTTGGCCGCGGCGCGCGTGAAGGTGTTATCCGCCGAGCAGATCGCCGCGCGCCTGGACGATAGTTTCCGGTTGTTGACGGGCGGCAGCCGCGATGCCCTGCCGCGCCAGCAAACGCTGCGCGCGCTAATCGATTGGAGTTACAGTTTGCTCGCACCCGCCGAGCGCACGCTGTTCGATCGGCTGGCGGTGTTTGCGGGCGGCTGGTCGTTGGAAGCGGCTGAAGCGATCGGTGCGGGCGGCGAGATCGACGCCTTTGACGTGCTCGATCTGCTGATGCGCCTGGTGGATAAATCGCTCGTCATTAAGGAAGAGACACTGGGTGAGGCGCGCTATCGGATGTTGAACACGGTGGGGCAGTACGCGCTGGAAAAACTGCGCGAATCCGGCGAGGAACCGGCCACACGCTCAAAGCATTTTGATTTCTTTGTGACTCTGGTCGAGTCCGCAAAACCGCACCTGCTCGCGGCCGATCAGGCCATCTCGCTCAATCGGTTGGAAGTGGATCACGACAATTTGCGATCCGCGCTGGAATGGACGATCAGGTCGAAATCCCAGTCGGCGCTGCGGTTGGCCGGCGCGCTGGGTCGCTTCTGGGACATCCGTAGTTATTTCGTAGAAGGGCGGCGCCTGCTGGATCACTCCCTGGCACTGCGTCAGGATGCGCCCCCGTTGTGGCAGGCGTTGGCGCTGCGTTGGGCAGGATTTCTGGCCGCGCGGCAGGGCGATTATGCCTATGCCCGGGTGTTGCTGGACGACAGCCTGACCCTGAGCCGCGGCCTGAATGATCAGGCGGGCATCGCCCGTTCGCTCAATTTTCTGGGTTACACGGCCTTCTCGCAAGGCGCGTTTGATCGGGCGGAAGAGTTCTTGCAGGAAGGTCTGGAGATCTTCCGTTCGCTGCGAGATGAATCGGGGCTAGCCTCCACGCTCAATCATCTGGGCAGTGTGGCGTGGCTGCGCGGCGATGCGGCCACCGCCCGGCGGCACTTTGAAGAGAGCCTGGCGCTGCGCCGCAAAATCGGCGATGAGATTGGCGTGGGCAAATCCCTGTATAGCCTGGGCGGTGTGGCCGAATCGCTGGGTGATTATGATGCCGCCCGGCGTTATCTGGAGGAAAGCCTGACGCTGACGCGCGCCATGGGCGACCGCAAACTGGTGGCTTACACGCTGGCTGGCCTGGGCGAAGTCGCCGTGGAGCAGGGCGATCTGGCCGCGGCGCAGACCTATCATGCGCAGGGCCTGGCAGCGGCCCGCGAATTGTCTGATAAAGTGGGCATTGCCTATGCGCTGGAGGGGCTGGGCAGCGACGCCTGTGTGATGGGCGACTGCGAGGCCGCTCGCCGCTACTACGCGGAGAGTCTCAACATCCGATCGGACATCGGCGACAAAGAAGGGGTGACGGCCTGTCTGCAAGGGTTTGCTCAGACGGCGGCGCTGCAACACTTGCCGCACCTGGCGCTGCGGCTGTTGGCGGCCACGGCGGCGCTGCGCCGACAGATCGGGGTGTCGCTGCTGGCAGGCGAACAGGCCGATTTCGATCAGCGCGTGGCCGCGCTGCGGTCCCAACTCGATCAGGCGGCCTTTGACGCCGAGTGGGCGATCGGGTCGGCGCTGACGTTTGACGAGGCCGCCGCCTGCGCGCTCGAGCCGTTGACGAAATAGTTCGGGAGCACGCTCCGTACGAAACGTACTCCCGACTTGTCGATGATCAGGCCTACGGCTGGCGCAACGTCCGCAAAGCCAATCCGCCGATGACCAGCAGGCCCCCCAGGCCCATGATCAGCAGCGCGCCGCTCAGATCAACTTCGCCACCCGTGGGCGGCAATCGTGCGGGTTGCAAAACGGGCGTTGCCGTGCCGGCCGCCAGCGGAGCATAACTTTGCCCGCCCGCACTCGCCGATCCGGTCGTGAACATCCCCAGCGCAGCGAACATCAACACCCCCACCAACACCAGTGCAGCGAACTTCTTCATGAGATTCCCTCCCTTGAGAACTCGATGAAAACCGGACCGTTGAGATACAACCGATGAACCTGCGCACGTTTCCGGTAGACGTGCTTGTGGTTGCGCAAATTATAAATCACGCGCCATCACCTTGCAATACTATAATTCCCAATTGAGTGCAACCGCTCGGCGTCCTGTTGCCTGATCGAAACACCGCCGTGCAAAGATCGATCTTGCGCGACGGTGTCGTTTGACAGAGTCGGTGTCCGGCCGGTACAGGTGAGGGGCTAAGTCGATTCGTAGAATTTCAGATCGTAGCGGTGGATCACATCCTGCAGCATCTGCTCGACTTCGCTTAACGCCAGCGACGTGTCATAGTGCAGTCGCCATGCGGGCGGACCGGGTTCCCACGTGACATGGCTCAGTTGTCCGTGTTCGGCCAGGCGCGTCTGCACGAGCCGGCTGCCGTCGTAGCCATGAATTTCGTAGTGATGCTTAACCGGCGTGATGGTGGGGTGTGTCAATGTGCCTGTAGACATGGGCCACCTCCTGACTTTAGATTATCACGGTTGTCAGGCCCATGTCAATTACTAACTTACGTTTCGGGTGATGCGATCGAGATCACCGGGCGGAAGCCGACGTCATTGTCCAGACCACCCGGAATGGATTGCAGGCGTGACGTGGCGTAAGCATATTTGTAATTGGTGACCCACGATCCGCCGCGCACGACGCGCGCCTGATCGCCAGGCTCGTCCGATCGGATGCCGGCCTGATACGGGTACGGCTCATACAGGCTAAGTGTCCATTCCCACACGTTGCCGCTGAAATCGTGCACGCCCCACGACGTGCCGCCTTGCGGATACATACCCACCGGCGTCGGATGTCCGATGCGGCTCTCGCCGATGTTGGCCCGATCTTCATCCCAGGCGGCGTTGCCCCACGGATAGCGGCCATCGCCGGCCGATCGGGCGGCCTTCTCCCATTCGGCTTCGGTCGGCAGGCGCAGCACGAAACCGTTGGGAATGACATAGTCGTCGGGAATGACAAACGTGCGCCGTCCGCCGATGACGCTGGCGCGCAGCTGCGTATCCAGCCAGTGGCAGAAGGCCGTCGCTTCAAACCAGGAGACGCCGATCACGGGCCGGTTGAGATAGTGGCTCTGCTCGTCCCACAATAGCGGGCGCCGGCGCATGTCCGGTGGACGGCGCTTGAGCCATTCCAGCAGTGCGCCCTCATCCACGCTGCGATCCCATTCGCCGGTACGCCAGGCCCAACCTTCCGGTGTCCACAGGCTGCGATTCTCGTAGCCATCACTCTTGATGAAGGTCCGGTATTGCCCCACCGTGATCGGATATCGCGCGATCCAGTAGGTGTAGTTGAAATCCATTTTCTTGGAGCTGGCGACCGGTTGTTCGCTGTCCATCAGGAAATTGGTGTTTCGACGGCGAGCGCCCATGAAGAACGATCCGGCGGGGACTTCCACAAAGCCCCAGAACGGTTCAGGCTTGCCCTGATACTGGCGCGGCAAATACAGGAACTCGGCGTCGAAACGCGGATCGCCCAATCGGGCCAGCGCATCGCCGGCCTCCGATCGTTCGCGCGGGGCCAGGCTGCCCTGTTCGACAATGCGCA
>JAUQXD010001186.1 GCA_030834835.1 Thermoflexales bacterium
GCCCAACCGCGAGCTTCGACCCTGAGTTTCTTGCACAGCGCGAGAGCAGGAGCGTGAACGTGTCGGTAATCATGCTACAGTGTCAATATCTGGGGCATTTCTGCCTGGGCATCATCTATTCGCGTGCCGCCTCGGACGATCTGGATGAAACCAGAATCCACCGGCTTGAGGAACTCCAGTCGATTGTGTCCGTCACCAAAGACTTCCAGTTCTTTGTCTGTGAAAAATGGGAGATCGCCAGCGATTCCAGTGGCAGCGGCAATACGGCGAACATCGGGAGTATTACCCGGATTAGCGACATTCTCAATTGCCATGGTATGTTCAAGAACCTGGGTGAGTCGTGGTTTGATGACTACTGGATGAACTATGGCAAGATAACCATCACGGTTGACGATGGCCAACAGACCCGGACTAAGCGCATCACGAAACTAAAAGACTTCCTGATCTATCGCGGTCAGGACCCCGGCTCTATCAATTTAAGGGCTAAACAACCATCCCGTTCAGGCAAAAAAATAAACAACACGTTAAGCACCCCCCAAATCCGATGAAAATCTCTGTACCGCCGATTAAATGCCAGGGTATCAAAACCAAACTCGTCCAGTGGATTGTCGAGCACGTGAGCCTCGGCGACACCGAGCGGTGGATCGAACCGTTTATGGGTTCAGGGGTCGTCGGTTTCAATTTGAAGCCGCGACGCGCCTTGTTCAGTGACATCAATCCGCATCTCATAAACTTCTACCGAGCGCTTCAGTCGGGCGAGATTACGCCCGCCAGCGCCAGAACATTTTTGGAACATGAGGGCCAATTGTTGGAAGAGCAGGGCGAAGAGCACTATTACGCGATTCGCGACCGGTTCAATGCATCGGGCGCTCCACTTGATTTTCTTTTTCTAAATCGAGCGTCATTTAACGGCGTAATTCGCTTCAACCGCAAAGGCTTGTTTAACGTTCCGTTCGGCCATAAGCCTCAGCGGTTCTCCAAGTCATACGTCACCAAGATCGTCAATCAAATCCAGCAAGTCAGTATTGCCATGCACCAGTGCGATTGGGAATTTGTCTGTAAAGACTTCCGAGAGGTTATTTCCACGGCTCAAGCGGCTGATTTCATTTATTGCGATCCCCCTTATGCGGGCCGGCATACGGATTATTTCAACGCCTGGTCAGAAGCCGACGAACAAGATTTGTATGCCTTGTTATCGACCACTTCGACCAAGTTTATTCTATCAACCTGGCATAGTAACAGCTATCGCGCAAACCCCGCTTTTGAAAAATACTCCGCTGGTTTTCACGTCTCAACGCGCGAGCATTTCTATCACGTTGGCGCCAGTGAAGAGAACCGGAATCCAATGCTCGAAGCCATCGTCTCGAACTACACACCCGGCAATCACGAACGCAGTCAACTGGTATTGCTCGACAGTGATTGATCTCCAAGACCTGACAGGTTGCTTCGCGAAAACCTGTCAGGTCTGCAGGGTAACGATAAAGTCTTATTTCCCTTTATACTTGTTTCGTGCTATAACGTTGCTGAGATAAAACAGTGGTGCATACAGGCCATCGCACGTTACATCGATCGTGCTTCCAATGAAGCAGAGCCATTGCAACGTGAAGCAAAGTCGATGTAACGCGAAGCAGGAGTGTTGTAACAGGAAGCAGACCCATTGCAATGCGAAGCAGCGTCATTGCAGCGTGAAGCAAAGCCAGTGTAACGCGAAGCAGGATCAATGTAACGTGAAGCAAGCTCAACGCAACGCGAAGCAGAGCCAGTGCAACGCGAAGCAGTATCACCATACTGTGAAGCAGGCACAGCGCAATAATTAAAAATATAGATGTC
>JAUQXD010001187.1 GCA_030834835.1 Thermoflexales bacterium
GGTTGCACCTGCACTTGCGCGCAGGTGCAAGTGTCCGTGGCCGAAATCTTTAAGCCATCACACGCTTGAGCAACTGTTGTATGAGGTCGCGTTCGGCGGGTGATAAAGTATCCGGTGTCTGGCCGTGCAGCACCGCTTGCCCCAACTCCGAACGGGCCAACACCTTCAGGTCTTCTGTAAACGTATCGCCCACGATGTCTTCCTGCACGATTTTACCATCACGCATCATCAGGATGCGGTGTGTGCGCCGCGCCACATTGGCATCGTGGGTCACGATCATGATCGTGGTGCCGTGCTGGCTGTGCAGCGTCTCGAAGACACTCAACACTTCGTCGCCGCTCACACTATCGAGGTTGCCGGTCGGCTCATCGGCCAGGATGATGGCCGGACTGTTGGCCAGCGCGCGCGCAATCGCCACTTTCTGGCGCTGTCCGCCCGACAGTTGCGACGGCAGATGGTGACCTCGACCTTGCAGACCGACCATCGTCAACAGTTCTTGCGCGCGTTGATGTCGTTCGCGTTCGCTGATGCCTTGCCCGTGCATGGGCACTTCCACGTTTTCGATCGCCGTCAGCGTGGGGATCAGGTTGTGCATCTGAAACACGAAGCCTACGGTTTTGGCGCGGAACCGATCGAGATCGTGTAGCGATCCGAGATCGTGCCCGTCGATGATCACTTTGCCCGCCGACGGCTTATCGAGCGCGCCGATCATGTTGAGCAGCGTCGATTTACCGGAGCCGCTCGGCCCCATCACGGCCACGAATTCGGCGGCCTGCACGCGGAAACTCACGTCGTTCAGCGCGTACACTTTCTCACCATCGCCGTAGACCTTGGTCAGGCCGATGGCCTCTACAACTACCTTTGGATCAGTCATGTTGAACTCCACAATGCAGATCATAACCACTGAGACACGGAGGCACGGAGGTTATAGGACCTTGCGTGTGATGCCGTTTTTGAGAACGGCGACATTGAAGTTAATGATCAGACCGACTTTGCACCCCCGTCAATTTGAGATACGTCAAGAGCTGAGCCTCATGCACTGAATTCACTGACTCGACTGCTTTCAGTTCGACCACTACTTTGTTCGTAACCATGAAATCAAGGCGATAGCCGCAGTCTAGCCTGATGCCCTTGTATTCTACGGGAAGCGATTTTTCCGATTCGAACGGCACACCTCGCAAGGTAAGATCATGTGCCAGGCAGGCATGATAGGCGGACTCCAGCAAGCCAGGACCCAGTGCGCGATGAACTTCAATGGCCGCGCCGATAATTTTGTTGGTCAACTCTTCTTCATACAAAATTGAATGCCTCCGTGTCTTCGTGACTCCGTGGTTTAGTTATTGGCCTATCTCGATGTCCACAAACGCCGTCATGCCCCAGCGCAGCGCCGGATCAAGTTGATCGAGTTCGACGATGACGGTGTAGTTGACGGCGCTGACGCCGGGCGTGCTCATCGGCGCGATGCGTGTTACCGTGCCTTTGATGGTCTTGCCGGGCAGGGCGTCAAACGTCACGCTGGCCGCCACGCCTTCGCGCACGCGGGCGATGTCGGCCTCGCTCAGGTCCGTCGTCTCGATTCGCAGCGAAGCCAGATCGCCCAATGTGACGATGCTTTGCCCCGGCGACATCATCTCGCCCGATCGGACGAACACCGTTCCGATCGTGCCGTCGAATGGCGCGACGAGTTGAAGTTTCGCCGACTGCGATTTCGCCGTCTCCAATGCCACCTGCGCCTGTTTCACCTGCGCTTCAGCTACAGCGATTTGCCCGGCTGCCGAACCCGCCTTTAGCAAAGCGAGTTGGGCCTGCGTCGAAGCTTGCTGCGCCTGCGCGGCATCGACGCTGGCGCGGGCGGCTGTCACCTCATTCCGGGTCGCGCCCGCTTTCACCTGGGCCAGGCGCTTGACGGCGACTTCGTGCTGCGCCTTGATCGAGGCTAGCTGCGCTCGCATCTTCTCTTCGGCCAGTCCCAGACCGCCGGCATGGATGCCGTATTCTTTGGCCGCAGCACGGCCTTCCAGCACGCCGTCATAAGCCTGCTGCGCAAACACAACTTCAGCCGCAGTCCGCGACACCTCCGCTTCTGCCGCGGCAATGTCCGCTGATCGTGCGCCCGCTTGCAGCTGTGCCAGTTGCGCCGTCGCGTTTTGCGTGTTGGCCTCCGCAGCTTTCACGGCCTGTTCAGCCACCGCGATCTCTTCGGCCCGCGCCCCGGCTTTGATCTGGGACAGCTGCGCTTGCGCAATTGCCAATGCGGCCTCGGCCTGCGACACGGCCAGCTGCGCATCGACATCATCCAACTGCGCGATGGTATCACCGGCCTTGACCTGATCGCCTGTCTGCACCTTCAGATCGATCAAAGCGCCGCCGGTCTGAAAACTCAAGTTAGCCCAGCGCGTAGGCAGCACCTTGCCGGATGCCGTTACCACTGCGGGCACATTCACGGTCGAAGCGGTGGGTGTTGGCGTTACCTGGCCTGTGCTGCAAGCAGCCAGAATCAAAGTCAACAGCATCAAACTAACGAGTGTCTTTTTCATGCTAACCTCCATAATTGCAGCGAGTGGCGATGTCGCCATCGTCCTTATCTACTTGTTTCCTTGTTTACTGTTATTCGTAGCGCAGCGCTTCAACTGGACTTAGATTAGCCGCCCGCCACGCGGGATACAATCCGCCGATCGCGCCCAGCAGCAGGGCGATGATGGCCGTTTGCAGCAGCAGGCTCGGCGACACGACGATCTTCAGGAAGTCACCCCACAACGGTATCAGGCTCATTAACCAGCCCAGCACGATGGCCGACACAAAACCGATCGCGGTGCCGAGCGAACTGAGCAACACCGATTCCTTGAGCACCATCCACAACACTCGCCGCCGCCGCCAGCCCACGGCGCGCAGTGTGCCGATCTCGCGGGTGCGTTCGTACACGCTCATGATCATCGTGTTGGCCATGCTGATGCCGCCGACGATCAGCGCCAGCAGCGTGATCGCCAGCATCATCGCGCTCATGTTCTGCATGTCGGGCATACTCTCCGCGAACTCGCTCGACAGCGTCACCATGATCTCCGGCTGGGCGGCTTCCAGTTGTTTCGCCAGCGCTTCGGCCTGCGTCGGATCGTTGACCTTGATCGCATACATCGAGACCTGACGCGGCTTGCCCGTCAACTCCTGACCGTCTCGCAACGAGACAACGGCCGCGCCCTCTTCATACGACACACCTGTTTCAAACACGCCCACAATGCGGAAGCCGATCTCGCTGATACGCACCACATCGCCGACCTTCGCCTTCAGCGCTTCCAACGTCTTGCGGCCCACGATGATCTCGCGATTGCCCTGCAGGCCGCGTCCTTCGACGATGGTGAAATGCTTAATCGCCGGTTCATGCGGCGCATAACCGAAGATCAACATGAACGGCATGTTCTCCATCGTCACCGCGCTGAACACGATGCCTGATACGCTCTGCACGCCCGGCGTGGCCGCAATCTGCCGGCCGATCTTTTCGCTGATGGCGCTATACGCCGTATCGGTTGCCTCTTTCTGCCGCGCGACGAGATCAACTTCGGTGCTCACCATCAAATTGTTAAACTCGACGATGAAGCCTTCGGCCATGCCGCTCATCATCACGATCGAACTTAGCGCCAGGCTGATGCCGAGAATGGTCAGGCCGCTGCGACCGCGTCGCCGCGACAAAGCGCGCAGCGTTTCCGATTTCAGGCGGCTCCGCGCTTTGATCGATTCTTTTGCGCCGCCGCCGTGATATTGCAGCGCCTCGATCGGGAGCAGCTGCGCCGCTCGCCACGCGGGATACAGTCCGCCGATCGCACCCAACACGATTGCGGTGATCAGCCCTTGCGCGATCAAATCGAGCGTCACGTTACCCTGAATGAAGCCGATGGTCGTGTTGGCGCTGACCAATGCCATCAGGCCGCTGCCCAGCCCGCAGCCGATCAGACCCCCCAACAATCCCAGCAACACGCTTTCGCCGAAGATCATGAGCATCACCCGGCGGCGCTGCCAGCCTACCGCGCGCAGCGTGCCGATCTCTCGCGTGCGCTCGAAGGTACTCATCATCACGGTGTTGGTCATGCCCACACCGCCGATCAGCACGGCCAGCGCCGCAATCGCCACGGCAAACGCCTGCATGTACTGCACCATCTGCGCCTGATCGGCCACGTCGCCCGATTGCGACACGCTTAGCCGCGGGAACTGTTTTTCCAGTCGGGCGCGCAATTCCTCAATCTCGCGCGGGTCCTCCACTTTGATCTGCACCGCGCCCACTTGCCGATGTTTTTGCAGTAATTGTTGTGCATCGCTTAAAGCTAGAATCGCCGCAGCATCTTCAAAGCCGTTGCCGCTGTTGTAAATGCCCACGATCTTGAACGAGCCGCCCGTCAGACGCAACACATCGCCGACGCCGAGTTTCAGCGCGTCGGCCGCTTGCTTGCCCAACATGATCTCGCGGCCGCCGCCGGCCGCTCGGCGTGTGGCGCCCAGCGGGACGCCGTCCACCAATCGGAAGCGCTCAAACGCGAAGCTGGCCGGATCGTAGCCAAACACAAAAAAGTAAGGCGTATTCGGCGCGGCGACGTTGCCCACGATCAGGCCGGTCGCTTCATGCACGTTGGGCAGGGCGGTCACGTCGTCGATGACCTGCTCATCCACGCCGCTCATCGTGATGTCGAACGCGCCCTCTTGCATCAGCGTGAGGTCTGCGCCGCTGCCGCCGAACATCTCTGCGTAGCCGGTGCGCAGGCCCTCGCCCATCGCACCCAGCGCGACGATCATCGCCACGCCCACGGCGATGCCGGAGACAGTCAACAGCGTGCGTGTCTTGCGCCGCAATAGATTCTTGAAAATGAAGTTCAACATTGGCACTTCGTCTTTACATCGCCGGCTCAACGAGCACGGCCCGGCTCAGACCGACTTTGGGTTGAGCGATCGGGCGCAAGCCAACTGCCTGCGCTGTCTCAACGGTCTTTCGAAAATCGGCGGCGGCTACGTGAAGTTTAGGCTCGACCAGCAGATAAGGCGCGGTCGGTTTGAGCAGATTCCGAACCTCCTGCAAAAACGCGGCCTGATTCGGGACTTCATGCACCATCCAGAAGGTCAGGATAAAATCGGCCGGCTCGCTAAGGGCCAGCGTGTTCGGTTGACAACGATGCGGCTGAATGCGCGCCTGCAAGCCCGCTCGCTCGGCGCGTCGCTGCAGCCGATCAAGCATCTGCGCTTGCAGATCGACGGCGATGACGTGGCCTGTGGCGCCGACCAGCCGCGCCATGGGCAGTGTAAAGTAGCCCATCCCACAGCCGACATCGATCACGGTTTGGCCCGGTGCGATCCAGTCGCGCAACATCTTTTCGGGGTTGTGGATCAATCGGCGCAGTGGATTGTCGAAGGTGAAGCACAACCACCACGGGCAGACATGATCGTCCATCAGCAGCATTTGGCGCACCTTGTTTGGCATACTGACCTCGCTTACTGGGAATAACTCTCAAATATGCTTTGATCTTCAGGGCTGAGTTTGGCCAGCAATTTCGGTCCGA
>JAUQXD010001188.1 GCA_030834835.1 Thermoflexales bacterium
AAAGACATCCAGCACCACCAACCACGACGGCGGCGCAATGCGGCTGTACCACGGCCACACGGTCTCGTTGCTATGACAGTCGAAGCAGGCGCGCTGTGCCAACGCGCGCGTCTGTGGACTGTCCCAGTTCGGCTCGGCTACGACCGGTGGATTGGTCATAAAAAACAACGGCGGAATCTGGATCACGACCAACACGGCAATGACGATCAATACGATTCGCTTCACGCTCAACCCCCGATATCGAAGAAGATGGATGATTTCATCATAAGCCGTTGTCACAGTGCGATCTATTACGTTTGACCTGTCTTTGCAGTGAAATCCTGCATGATTTTGAGTCTGAGGGTGAGACAACAAAACCGGCACTACGTTTGTGTGCCGGTTATCGGACTTGCCACACATTAATGCTGATCAAGCGAATCGTAAAGCAAAATTGGCTTTCACCTCGCCCACTTCCAAACCGCGATGATTGGTGATAGGCCACGTGTGATAACTCTTCAATGCAATCAGGGCCGCAGTGTCCAGCACACCCAATTGGCGCAGCGCCTCGATCACGGCTGGATGCCCGCCGCGCTTGCCGTCACCATCGCCGATCTTCCACGCGATGCCATACGCCGATCGATCGCCTTGTGCCAGCACGCCGACACCGTGAAAACCCTCCGCGCCGCTCTTGCTGAACAACTTACCACTGGCCGCCCGCATCAAATCTGTATCCAGGCGCCCTTCCCCGGCCACCATTTCAGGATAGTCAATCATGACCTGCACGACTTTAGCCAGAGATCGCGCTCTTGCGTCTTGCAGCTTGCTTCCTGCCTCCGCCAATCGCGCAAAAGCCAGCGCCGCATTCTTCAGCGGCAGCGCAAAGCACGGCGCAGAACAGCCATCCACGCCCACGCCGATTGCATCAAACTCCAAATTGGCGAGTTCGGCCAGGCGCTGTCGAATCGTGATCTGAACCGGGTGATCGGGATCGAGATAATCGGCCGTGCTCAAACCTCGATCGATCGCCTGCGCCAGCATACCCGCGTGTTTGCCCGAGCAGTTGTTGTGCAGCACACTCGCACTTTGATTGGCGGCGCGCAGTGCTTTGGCTACCTCTGGATTGAAGGGCACATGCACGCCGCATTGCAAAGCGCTGTCATTCAACCCGATCTTGCTCAAGATCGACTGCACCACTTCGAGATGACGCGGTTCGCCCGAATGCGATCCCGCGATCACAGCCAACTCTCGATCGGTGAATCCCAGCCGATCGGCCGCGCCACTTTCGATCAACGGCAGCAGTTGAAATGGTTTCGCGCTCGAGCGCAGATAGGTGGTCAATTCCACATCGCCGATGTGCGCCAGCACGCGCCCCTGCGCATCCACCACCGCAATCGCGCCGCGATGCTCCGACTCGACGCGACCGCCGCGCCACACTTCCACCAGAGGTTCCGTGCCAAAGGCCATTGTCATCTCCTTAACATGAAAGACGGTAGACGGCGGGCGCGTGCCGTCGTCTACCGTCTTCCGTCGATCGTCGTTCGGCGTTATTTCCTGCGCCGGTGTTTCTCTGCCTTGATCTCTTCCGCTACCCTTTCCAGGCCCGCCTTCACGCGCCGCTGCGCGCGCTCGTGCTCGTCGGCCGGAATGGGAAAACGCTCGACGAAGTTCTGCGCCAGCTCTGTCGCGTCGAATTTGCCGCGGCGGGCCGTCAACATCTGCTGCACCTGCGTGCGAATGTCCGTCAGATAGTCCGTGACCTTTTGTGTATCCGCGCGGCGAAAGGTCGTGCCCCGGCCCGGCACGATCTTGTTGGCAAAGTAACCGGGATCACGCAGTTCGGCCAGCCGCTCCAGCCAGACCTTCGTGTTCGACTCGGACATGAAGGGATGCGTGTTGAGCGTCACCAGATCGCCCGCAAACACAATGCCCTGATCGGGCAGTTCCACCCACACGCTGCCGGCATTCGCGCCGCCCACCGGCCGCACCGTCACCCAGGGTTTGGCTGTATGCAGCGTCAGACTGCCGCCATCGCTTACCGTGAGCTGCGGCAGGCCCAATTGCAGGTGCTGCGAGATTTCGCTGGCCGCTTCCGGCGCGCCGTGATGCGATAGAAACTCCACCACCTGCTGGCGCAGCGCATCGCCGTAGCTGCGCATCTTCTCCCACGTCGCTTCGTGCGCCACCGGCAGGCCGCCCAGCCACTGATGGCCCAGCACCCGATCGCGGTGGCCGTCGGTGTAGATGAGATACGCAATCGGCTGCCGCGTCAGCTGCGTGATCTGCTGCCGCCAGTGACGGGCATCGGCGGGCAGCAGCGGCGTATCCACGCAGATCACGCCAATCGGCGTGATGATCGCGCCGACCGTGCTGCCGCGATAGCCGGTCTCAACATAGACATTGGGGGAAAGTTTGTCCATACGTTAGTTCGCTTTGTTGGATAATAAGTTGACGAGTAATGAGTGACGAGTGATTTACCGGGCTGCGACCAGTTGTTCGGCAGCCTGATCGATCGCGGCTTTGAGTTGTTCTTCGTTGACCGCCGGGCCGCCGGCCTGCGCAAAGTCTGGCGAGCCGCCGCCCTTTGCGCCCAACTGCGCGGCTACATCTTTCAAGTGGATCGCCAGATCAAATGACAGATCTTTAGAGCGCGCAAAAACCAACGCACATGAGGCGCCGGTCGCGCCCAGGATCGCGATTGTTTTAGGCCGCGCCGTCAACAGCTGCGCCATGCGCTTGAGATACGCCGCATCACGATTGAGCCACGTTTGCGCGATCAATCGGAAGTCGCCGTGAAGGCGCGCGGCGGCGATCAAGTCCTGCGCTTCGTACTGTTGCAAACGCGCTTCGGCATCGGCCAGTTGCTTACGCAGCGCCTTCGCATCGGCCTGCATCCGCCCGATCGCCTGATCGAGTTCCCAGAAACCGATCGTGAGATCAGCCGCTGCTTTGCCGACAACGGCGTGCTTGCGGCGATAATCGCTCAACGCGCGCCCGCCGCACCGAAACTCGATGCGCGACTCATTGCCGCGCCGCTCGACTTTGACGATCTTGATCAGGCCTACTTCGCCTGTGCGCGCCACGTGCGTGCCGCCGCAGGCCGACCAATCAAAATCTTGAATCTCCACCACACGGATCGACGTGTCAACTTTTGGCGGCCGGCGCAGCGGCAGCGCGGCCAGTTCTTCGTTCGTCACGAAGCGCGCGCTGACGGGCCGGTTTTCCCACACGATTTGATTCGCTGCATCTTCGGCGCGATCGATCTGCGCGGGACTGAGTTTCGTCGTATTCAGATCGATCGTCAACGCGCCCTCGTCAGGATCGGGGTTCAGGTGAAACGAAACCGTTAGCGCGTTGGCCGTCTGGATGAAGGCTTCCGATAGAATATGCTGCCCGGTGTGCTGCTGCATCAGATCGAAACGGCGCGCGCCATCGATCGTGCCCACCACCCGATCGGCTGTCAGCGGCCCGGCGAGCGGCGCTTCGAGCACGTGCAGCACTGCGCCATCGCGCTCGCGCTCGATCACATCGATTACGCGCGTTTGATTGAGCAGGCCGCGATCGGATGGTTGGCCGCCGCCTTCAGGGTAGAAGGCCGATCGGTCCAGGACGACCGCCGCCTGACCGTGGTAGTCCAGCCGCTCGACCACCTCAGCCTCGAACGTTCGTAGATAAGCATCCGCGTAATATAACCGTTCGCTGTTCACGCGTCACTCCTGGCGTAGACGGGCAGCACCGCGGTAAACGTGCTGCCTTTGCCGGCTTCACTATCCACCCACACGCGGCCGCCGTGTTTCTCGACAATCGCTTTCACGATCGCGAGGCCCAGGCCGCTGCCATTGATGTGCTCGGTCGCATCCGAACGGACCCGGTAGAATTTATCAAAGATGTGGCGCTGATCTTCCAGCGCAATGCCGATGCCGGTATCGCGCACTTGCAGAAAGACAAATTCGCCGTCCTCGCGCGCTGTAACTGAAATCTGGCCGCCGTCCGGCGTGTATTTTAACGCGTTGCTCACGAGATTGTTGACCACCTGGCGCAGCCGCCGCGCATTCCCGTGCACGGGCGAAAGATCGGCGATGTCCAGCGTCAGCGTGTGCTGACCACGAGCGGCTTCGGCCTGCATGTCCTGCATGGTGTCGCGGATCAGGGTGTGCAGCGCCAGCGGCTGCATGTCCCAGTCCACCCCGGCTTCGATGCGGCCAATGTCCAGCAGGTCGCTGATCAATGACACGATGTTGGTCATGCTGTATTCAACGCGCGCGACAAAGTCGCGTTGCTGCTCATTCAGCGGTCCCACGCGCGGCAGCAGTTCCACGTAGCCGCGGATCGACGTCAACGGCGTGCGCAGGTCGTGCGAGACGATGGATACGAATTCGCTCTTGATCTTGTCGAGTTCTTTGAGGCGCGTGATGTCGTGCAAGACCGCGCCGTAACCGATACCGCTGAGCACCGACAATTGACCCTGCAGGGTGCGGCCATCGGCCAACACGATGTCGGCGCGCCAGGCCTGGCTGCGCAGCGTGCGTTGATCGAATAGATCAGTCATGGCTTTGATCGGGATGGCGTCGGCCAGGGGCTGGCCCAGCGCGGCGTCGGTGAGGTTGAACGCCGCCCGCGCGGCATTGTTGATCAGCAGCAGCCGCATGTCGGCGTCGACGACGATGACAACATCGTCAATTTCACGCAGAATCGTATCGAGTTTGGCGCGTTCGTTGTCGGCGGTCGAGTACAGCCGCGCGTTCTCGATGGCAATCGCCGCCGAGTCCGACAGGGTGGACAGCAGGTGGACGTCATGCTCGCTGAAGGGGCGGTTCGTCGAGCGCTGCCCCACCGTCAAGACACCCGCCACGCGCTCGCCCACGAACAGCGGTACGCTCAAGATCGACTTCACCGGCAGCGTCGTGCGGGCCTTCAGCGCGTCGCCGCCGCTCAGCATGATCGGGCGGCCGCCGGCGATGACGCGGCTCATCAAGGCATCGGTGACTTTGACGCGCAGACTTTGAATGGCGTCGTCGGTCAGGTTGTAGTGGGCGCGCAAATACAGTTCGCCGGTGACGGGATCGGACAGCATCAGCGTGCCTTCTTCGGCCCCGGTCAAATGCACGGCCGCTGAGACCACCAGCGTTAATATCTCCTCGGTGTCCAGCAGGGACGTGACCTTTTTGCCGACGGTGTACAGCGCGTTAAATTCCTGATTCTGCCGATCGAACTGATCGCGCAGTTGATCGCGCTCGCGCAGCGTCTGCGCCGCATGCAGCGCCCGCCCGACCGCCTGTTGAACCCGCGCCGTCTCAAACGGCTGAATCAAAACATCGCGCGCACCGGCGGCCAGGGCAGACGACATCAACTCGACGGTTGGCTGCGGGGTGGTCAACAGCAGCGGGATGCGCGAACCGCACTCTGCCAACAAATCCAGGCCGCGTTCGCGGCCCAGGCGGTCTTTAGCCACGACCAGTTGCGGCGAGGCCGTGGCGAAGTGGGTACGGGCCTCCGTCAAATTGGCGGCCGCAATACATACATAGCCGCCGGTCCGCGCCAAATCTGTGACCAGCGCCGTTCGTATTTCCGCCTCATCATCAACGATCAGAATGGTTTCGCCTGACATGGCTCATTCACAGTGTGAAGTGGAGTCCATGATAACACAAAACGAGGGGTGAAGCGAAATCAGGGCGAGAATTAGGGCTACGCCAGCAGTGCCAGATCACCCGGTGTATTGAGGTTGGACAGCGACCGGCCTGCGGGATCGAAGACGCGCCACTCTGTTTCGGACACAACCGATAGGCGCACGTCCTGAAAGAA
>JAUQXD010001189.1 GCA_030834835.1 Thermoflexales bacterium
GAGAGTTCACGCCCAATCGGGATGGCATTTCCGATCGCGCCACGATTAACGTGGCTTTGAACAAACCGGCTACTTTGTTTCTGACGCTGCAAAATGTTCTATGCAATGGAGCAGTCACCCCGCCGCTCGATCAACCCAACCTCGATTGTACGCCGTATCCGCTGGCCGAGAAGGAAGGGGCCGGGCGCAAGCCAGGCGAGGCGGGCCTGCACGAGTTTGATTACGATGCCGGCGTCGATCTGGGCGCGGAGCCGCCGCCCGATGGCACGTACGTCATCACGGCGCGCGCCGAGGACAAAGTGGGGCAGGTCGTTGTCGCGACGGACACGTTGACAATTGCCGACGGCGGCGTGCCGCGCGCGGAGATCGTCGATGGCGCAGTGGAGTTCTCGAAGAGTTCCATCCTGGTGGGTGATACATTGTATTTCACCCTGACAGTTGAAAACTACGGCGCGGTGCCGATTCGGACGAGCGGACCGCTGCCAGGTTACGTCTACACCAGCACCGACCTCACTTTCAACTGGCCGCGTTTTGCCGAAGAGTCCGGTGTGTGGCGGGTGGCGATCGGCAGTGAGGTCATGAAGACCAATTATCCATTTCGATGGGCTGTCGGCGGATCAGCCGATCTCATCGTTGAGGAAATTGACGGTCAGAAATACTATTACCTGCCGCCCAATACCCGGGCCGTCATCACCGGCGGGGTGACGATCACCGAAATCCCGCAGCGTAACCCGGCCAATTTCTTTGCAGCCTTGATTCACGAAGACGTGGAAATCGCGTCGATCAATCAGCGCGTTGATCCGCAGCCGGTGCTGGTCTTGAAGTAGGCGAATCGCCGGAGGTTAAGAAAATCTAACCTCAAATTACTTGCCATCTGCCGTCAAGTGTTGTACCATGTCACCCGATGACCGCGTCGCCCGGCGCTGCAATCGGGCCTGAGGTTTCAGTCAAGGGGGGTGATTGATGCCGGTCCTGTCAGCCACGTTTGAGAACCTCGTCGGTGAACCGCTTCAATATCAATAAGGAGAAAGAGGAGAACATGACTAAGCGCACGCTGTTTCAAATGTTGAGTCTGATAGCCCTGCTGGCGATGGTGTTGGCCGCTTGCGCGCCCGCCGCGGCCCCAGCCCCCGCGCCGACCCAGGCCCCTGCGCAGCCGCCCGCCGCGCAAGCGACTACGGCTCCGGCCGCGCCAGGTGCCACGCCGACCGTGCCGCCGCCCAACTGTGCCAAGATGGATGGTATGCCCACCGTCGCGGCAGGCGCGCTCGGTTCTGCCGAAAAACCGATCGTGATGACGTTTGTCCCCTCGGGCGACGTGCCCACGATTACCAAGGCGGGTACGGAAATCGCCGACTGCCTGAGCCAGATCACGGGCCTGACCTATCAGATCGAAGTGGGCACCAGTTTCGCTGCCTCGATCGAAGCGATGGGCGCAGGCAAGGCGCAGATCGGCTTCCTGAACACGTTCTCGATTTTGCTGGCCCAGTCCAAGTACGGCATCGAGCCCGCGCTGGTGGCGCTGCGCACGTACAAAGGCAAGCTGGAGAATTTCTATCAAGGCCAGTTCATCGCCAGC
>JAUQXD010000125.1 GCA_030834835.1 Thermoflexales bacterium
TGCTGATTCGCTGACTCGTTACCCTACCGGCAACCAGACCGTAAACGTCGCACCCTGACCGGGTTCGCTGTCCACGGTCAGCCGGCCACCCAATTGAGTCATGATCGCGTCCACAATCGATAGACCCAGGCCCGCCCCCGGTACTTTGAAATCGCGCGCAGCCTCGCCACGATAGAAGCGCTCGTGCAGGCGCGGACGCTCCTCAGGCGCAATACCCGGCCCTGAATCGGCCACGCACACCGTCGCCCAGCGCAGTTCATCCACCACAGATTGGCCGGTCGTCAACACTACCTGGCCGTCGGCTGGCGTGTAGTTAAAGGCATTATCCACCAGCTTAGAAATGGCCTGCGCCACCAGGGTGCGATCAGTCTGCACGTGCGGCAGTTCAGCCTCGGTGCGAGCGTCGAGCGTCAAACCCCGATCGACCGCCACCGGTTTGCGATCGACGAGCAAGTCCATGACCAGTTGATTGAGGTTGACCGCCGTGGGCCGGATGAGCACTGCGCCCGCATCCAGCTGCGCCATCTCCAGAAAACCGTCAATCAGCCGCCGCAGCCGATCGGTTTCACGGTGCAGCGTTTGCACGTACTGCGGATAGCGCTCCGGCTTGCTACGCTCCAGCAACTCCAGATAGAGCTTGATATTGGCGACGGGCGTGCGCAGCTCGTGACCGATGCGCGACACAAATTGATCCTTGAGGCGATCGAGTTCACGGAAGCGCGTGATATCCCGATGCACGGCAACAAAGCCGCTGAGCGTGCCATCCCGATCGGCCAGCGGCGTCAACGTCAGGGCGACATCATACAGGGTGCCGTCGCGCCGCCGATTGACCAACTCGCCCCGCCAGGCTTCGCCCCGCTGGAAGGCGCGCTGCAAGTCACGCGCGGTCGGTGTGGTAGCCAGTGAATCGTCAAACAGGAAACGCGTCGTATGCCCCAGCACTTCTTCGGCAGAATAGCCCGTCAGCCGTTCTGTGGCGGGATTGACGTACTCCATGCGGCCGGTGGCATCCATGATTTGAATGCCTTCCCCCGCCGCGTCGGGGACGGTTTGCAGTCGCTGCCGCTGCCGATCGAGTTCGGCCGTCCGATCGGCCACGCGTTGTTCCAGCTGGTGCGCGTGCTGCTGCACTTGTTGATGCAGGCGCGCGTTCTGAATGGCGATGGCGGCCTGCGCGGCCAGCAGGCGCAACACACGCTGCTCTGACTCCTCGAAGCGGTGGAGCGTACTGTAGCCGACGTTCATCACGCCGATCACGGCGGTCTCGATCTTGAGTGGCAGCGCGGCAAAGGCCAGCTGCGGCGGTTGAAAGGTCGCACTATAGTTAAACTGCGGATGCCGGGCGGTGTCCTCTACAAAGATGGCTTCACCGCTGCGCGCGGCCGTGTACGTGATGCCATTCGGTCGAGGGGATACCGACGGCTGCGCCCGCGGTTGCCCGTGCTCGTCAAAGGCTGCGCCAAAGGACAGCTGCTCGTGTTCGTATAAGAACAGGTGCGTACTGCCGGGCGATACCAGGCTCGTCACGGCGTGCAGAATGGCCTCCAACACTTTGTTGAGTTCAAGCGATTGAGACAGTTGACGGCTGGCCTGATAAACGGCTTCCAGTTCCTGACGCCGCGAGCGTTCAGCCTCAAACAATCGCGCAGTTTCCAGCGCGATGGCGGCCTGCGCGGCGAAGATTTCCAGCAGACGCAGCGTGTCCGCATTGGGCCGCAGACCATCGAGCGGCCCGTCGGGCCACAACAGGCCGGCGATTTCACCGTCGCGCAATTCAATCGGCACGATCAGGGCATCTTCGGGCTGCCACGCTTCGCCGTCGGCGGCGGTGGCGATCGGCGTCTGCACAACATCGCGATAGGGGCCGCTGAACTCACGCTCCCGATCGAACTCGCCCTGGGGCACAAAGTAGCATCGGCCGCGCCGGAAGCGCTCTTGCAGCAAGCGGCGCATCATCGACCACTCATACTCGGCGCCCGCCAGCAGTTCGCGGCCAACCTCGTCGTCGCCGGCGATGGCATAGATGCGCACGCGATTGGCGGCTGCATCCACCAGGCTCAAAGCGATCACGCGGTAGCCCAACGACCGATAGGCCGCCTCGGCGATCTCGTGCAACACCCGGTCCAGGTTCAGTTGACTGCGGATGGTGTTGCTGGCCTCCAGAATCTGCGTGAGCTGTTCGTTGCGCCGGGCCAGATCGTTGCGGACTTGCGCCAGATCTTCCTCGGCGTGCTTGCGCTCAGTAATATCGCGAAAGATGCCGAATGCGCCAAAATAGCCGCCGTCGGCATCGAAGCGCGGTCGGGCGGTGACCAGCAGCGTGCGGGTCAGGCCGTCGGCGCGAATCATCGGCAATTCGTACGTGCTCACCTGCCCGACACGGCGCAGGGTCGTCTGCTGGCGGATCTGTTCAAACGCGGCCGGGCTGGTGAATTCTCTCAAATTGCGCCCCACCAGTTGGCCGGCCTCAACGCCCAGAATGCCGTGTGCGGCGGGATTGGCAAAGATCAGCGTCTCGTGCTCATCCACAACGCCGATGCCTTCGCCGACATTTTCGATGAGTTCGCGGTAGCGGGTTTCACTGTCGCGCAGCTGCTCCTCGATGCGCCGCCGTTCGATGAGATCGCGGCGGGTCTGATCGTAGAGCTGCCGGTTGTCAATGGCCAGCGCGGCCTGATCGGCCAGCAGACTGATGACGCGCACTGCGGAATCTGCAAACACGCCTGGCTCGGCATCTTCCACGTCCAGTACGCCGATGATCTTGCCGCGCAGTTTCAGGGGCACGGCCAGCACCCGTCCCCATTTGACCTCCTGAAATGCGGGTGCGCGACCCTCCCAGGTAGAATAATCCGACACCGTCAGGGCGGCGCCCGTCTGCACGACGCGCCCGGCCAGACCCTCATCCGATCGCAGCGACGTGTGTTCGAGGGTTTCAGGCACGTTCGCCGCCAGGTCCAGCGTCTGCCCGTCGGCCCGCATCAAATAGATGCCGCCCATGCTGGCGCCAGACAGGCTCAACGCCCGGTCGATGATGGTCGTGAGCAGGGAGGGCAAATCGGGCTGCGCGTTGATGTCGAGCGCCGTGTCGTAGAGTGCGGCCAGATCGCGCGCGTGGCGGGCGCGCGCCTCATCATACTGGCGGCGGGCCGTAATGTCGCGGCTGCCAAAGGTCGCGCCCAGCGGCGTGCCGTCGTTGGCCAGCAGCAGACTGCCGATGATTTCGATCCACACGTAATGCCCGTTGGCGTGCTGATAGCGTAATTCGGTGCGGCCCGGAGTGCGGTTGGTTAGTCCTGTCTGGTACGCCGTCAGCGCCAGGTTCAGGTCGTCCGGGTGAACGTACTCAAACATCGAGCGGCCCACTAGCTGATCGGGCCGGTAGCCCAACACCGTAAAATGCGACGGGCTGACGAATTGAAATACGCCCGCTGTATCGGTCTGGCTGACCATATCCAGCATGTTGTCGGTGACGCGGCGCAGCTGTTCTTCACTGGCGCGCAAAGCCTCTTCGGCTTGCCGCCGCGCAGTAATGTCTTGCGACGCCCCATAAATGTAGACGGGACGGGTGTGATCGTCATGCCACACGGGCCGCACCTGATCGTGAATCCAGCGGATGTCGCCCGCTTTGGTGCGGATGCGAAAGTCGCCGCTGTACGACTCACCGCGCCGCAGCCCCGCCAGGCGGGCGTCGAAGAGCGCCAGATCATCGGGGTGGATCAGATGTCGCAGCGTGCCACGCCCTAGCAGCTCGGCCTGATCATAGCCAGTGATCTTGCTGAGGGCGTCGTTGGCCCAATCCATGACCGCCGTGCCATCGGCGTTGATTTTGATCCCATAGGCAAAATCGGCAACCATGTCGGCAATGGCGCGGTAGCGGGTCTCGCTGTGACGCAGTTCGGCGGTGGTGCGATCGACGCGGGTGTAATTGCGATAGATCAGGCTATAGATGACGGCGCACAGCAACCCGACAAAAATCAGAGAGAGGGCGGTGTGAGTGATGATGGTGGCCGGGTCAGGCCGGATGGCCATCGCGGGTAGTTGCTGACTGAGGATGATGGCCCATAGCCCGCCCACGGCGGCGCGCGCTGTAGCGGCGGCGCGCGCAGTAGCCGCGGTGCGGGCGGCGTGTGTCGGCGTCTCGCGAGGCAGTCCGGGCAGTGGAGATTGATCGGGCATGATAGGTCCTTCGTGGTCGATCGAATAAAAGCGCCAGAGCCATGAATGTGCCTATTATATGCTAGAATCGCGCGCGGGTGAGGATCAAAACATGCAACGCACGAACGGCCTGTGGCATCAACCCGATTTTCTGCGGCTGTGGAACGGTAGACCATCTCGGAGTTGGGATCGCGCATCACGCGCGACGGTGTGGCTGATCGCTTCGCCAATTCGACACGTGCGTGATCATGCGACGGCGGTGGAAAGCAAGGTATAATCGACGACGTGGTACATAGTGCGTGATGCGTGGAGGCAGATCCATGTCGGTGATTGAGCCGGATGTCAGGACGCGGTTGTTGCCGGGCACGGGGCGCATGCCGGTGCGCGTGGGTGTGGTGTCGGACACGTATGACAATCGTGACGCGCTGAAGCAGCTGCTCGATCGGTTTCTGGTGGCCGGCGCGCGCTGGTTGATTCACTGCGGCGGGTTAGGCTCGGCCTCGCTGGTGGACCTGCTAAAGCCGTGGCAGGTCTACATCGTGGCCGGGGAGAGAGAACGCGATCGAGCCGCGATTGAAACGGCGCTGCAAAAGGCGCGGCTGCAATCGACGCTGCCCACCGAATTGACCACGACCATCGAGGGCGTGCGCATCGGCGTGTGCCGCGGCGACAACATGCTCACGGTCAATAACTGGGCCAAATCCGGCGAGTTCGATTACATTTTCTATGGTCACACGCTGCGCCGCCGCGATGAGTCGCGCGGCCGGACGCGCGTCATTAACCCGGGTGCGCTGGGCGGACCGCGTTATCAATCACGGTCAGGCCTGCTAGTGGATTTGATGAGCGGTGATGCGAAGGTGATTGAGATTGTGGAGAAGTAGAGAAGGAAACAAGTAGATAAGGAAATAAGGAAGCAAGGCGCATGACGATTAAGGTGAAGGTTGCGGCGGAGATTAGAGAACCGATCAAAGTGGCCTTTGCCGTCGCGACCAACGTGGCTCAGATCACGCGCTGGGCCGAAATCAAAGAAGTGCGCAAGTTGTCGAGCAACCCCGTCAGGGCGGGAACCACGTTTCAACTCCTCACGCATATCGGCGGTGAAGATCGCCTCGTCGATTGCAAAGTCACGACGTTTGAACCGAATCGCCAGTTCGTGTATGTGAGCGGCGGCCTGGCCAGCAGCGAAGTCGTGATGGAGTTTCAGCCGGCCGCACACAGCTGCACGTTGAACTATACAGTGTCGATCACGGCCAACACTTTTATTGAACTGCTCATCAGGGGCGATGTTGAGAGACGCGCCAAAGCGGATGTGGCGCGGCTCGTCAAATTGATCGAGGCTAGTTGATTCGTGACGAGTAACGAGTCAATGTCATTAAGTTAGCGCGCGGGGTCTGTCATTCCCGCCTCGCCTGTAGATTCTTGCAATCTCGTACC
>JAUQXD010001190.1 GCA_030834835.1 Thermoflexales bacterium
TCAACAGCACCATCGCCAACAATCAGGTAACCATTGGCGGCGGCGGCGGCCTCTTGAATATTGGGACGATGACGGTAACCAACAGCACTATTGCAGGTAACAGTCACAACGGCATCTTTAATGGCAACGGCAATAGCGTCGTCCTGCGCAACACACTCGTTGCCAACACGCCTAGCGCCGAGAATTGTGTCGGGACCATCACCAATGGCGGGAATAATCTGCAATTCGGCGGGACGCTCGCCAATTCATGCGGGGCGGGCATTCCAACGGCCGATCCCAGACTGACGGTGTTGGGCGATTACGGCGGCTCGACGCCGTCCCTGGCGCTTAGCGCGGGTAGCGCCGCCATCGACGCCGGAAATGACGCACTCTGTCCTCCGATCGATCAACGCGGCCAATCCCGTCCCTTGGGCGCGCATTGCGATATTGGCGCGTATGAGTTTATGCCGACGCTCTATCTGCCACTGGTGTTACAGTAAGCCGCTTCAACGGCCGCACACAGCCAAACAAAAACTTCCGAAGTCACTCTCGACCTCGGAAGTTTTTACGCACCATGCATTACGCAATACGTGTTACTCGTTACTGATCACTTTTCGCTTCTGGCTCTTCACTGCCAGGCGCGCCTCTTTCGCGTACATCGTCAGCAACATGCAGCTCGATCGGCGCGGCGGATAGACGCCCTGCTCCCATTCACTGATGGTCTGCTGGCGCACGCCCAACCGGTCGGCCAGCTGTTGCTGGGTCAGGCCCAGCTCATCGCGCAGCGCTTTCACCCGGGCCGCATCCCATACCAGATTGTTGTCTGTCCGGCGCTTCGCCGCCATACGCTTCGCTCCTGTGCTGATGAGTTTAGCATCGACAGAGGCCAGAAGCAAATCAAACGCGAACCCGGTTGGTTTTGGAAGAAAAGGTATCGCGGTGTATGATGTGCGCGGTTGGTCGGTAGGCAGGCCCGCAACGGCGCGAGCCGGGAGCACAACTTGGAGGAACTAACTTTGACGCTCAAATTGGTATCCGTACGCTTGACGGCTGTTAGATGTCTGCAACTCGCCCTGATGGGGTTACTCTTGCTGACAGGCTGTTATTCGGACAGTGAAACTTCCAACGCGAAATTTTTGGTGGGCAACGGTGGCGATCGGACATTGATGATCATCGATGGCACTGGCGCGGTCCTGCAAAGCATTGAGCTGGCTACCATCGAAGCAAAATGGTCACCCGATGGCAAGCAGATTGCCTTTCGTACCTGGGCGTATGACATCGGCGTCCTAAACTTGGAAACTGGCGAGACAACTCATCTCTGGCATAGTGAAGCATCGGATATTTGGCCCCGTCTGGGTTGGTCGCTTGACGGCCGGCGGGTTGCCTATGCCGATGAAAATCAAGACTTCCAGAGTCGCATCTATGTATTTGACTTAGGTGAAATGCCAATTACCCATACAGATTGGCTATGCGGTAAAGGCTGTGGAAGCCCTGTCTGGCAGCCGGATAATGTAAATCTGGTTTATGTGGAAAGCCTGCTACAAGGGGAAGACAGAAAAGACTTATTCTCGCGTGTCAACCAACTCAATACCCAATCGGGTATTACCACGACGCTGTTTTCGCCTGACCATGATACGCAGGCCATACGCTGGAGTCCCGACGGGCAGCGGCTGGCCCTCCTCTCAAGAAATTTCGGCATGTTCATACGCGACAAAAACGGGGCTGAAAGACGCTTGCCTATAGTTGGCCAGTTTGACCTTTGCTGGTTGCCCGATGGTAAGCAGCTGGCATTTACCTCCTTTCACCCTAGCGATGGTGGCGACTTATCAGTTGAGGCTTATCAACTTCAAATCGGGACCACAAATCGCATCTATCCTAGAGAATCATCGCAACCGGGCGATGCTCGCACAATAGACGTAGTTTTTGATTGCCGTTAGGCTCCACTCCAATTGCTCGGATATGGCACACGCTGAAGTGTCCGTGTCAGTCCCGCGCAGCATGTCCACACAAAATTCCGTTGAGGGTCCTTGGTAACGGGATGCAAAGCACCAGGAGGGTATAACAACGCCGCCAGAGTGAAATCTCCGGCGGCGTCTTTGTTCGGTGGCGTGTTTGGTGTAACGGCTTACGACTTGCGGAATTGCGGCACCAATAACGCTATGCCAATCACGATCAGCAGCAACGGCCAGAACTGGCTGAAGTTGATGCGCAGGATGTTCTGCACCAGAAACAAAATGCCCACCGCGATCAACACCCCGCCGACCAACAGCGCACCCTGCCGATTGCCCGCCGCCGTGGAGCCAGACCCAAAGCCCTCGCCCAGTTCTTTAGCGCGACTGGCAAAGTCCTGCGCATTGGACTGGATCACTTCCTGCGGCGTACCGGCGGTGGTGCCTTCTTCCGGCACGATGATTGCCAGCACGATGTAGATCAGGAAGCCGCCGCCGCCAAACACCAGCAGC
This sequence comes from Thermoflexales bacterium, assembly GCA_030834835.1. Lineage (GTDB taxonomy): Bacteria > Chloroflexota > Anaerolineae > Fen-1058 > Fen-1058 > JAGOBP01. The sequence continues at coordinate 2,442 of JAUQXD010001190.1, forward strand.
AGCAGAAATACCAGCCGCACCAGCGTCACGTCGATGCTGAAATACTGGGCCAGCCCGCCGCACACACCCGACACCATCCGGTCGGTCCGGCTTCGATACAGTCGTTTAGGTTCCATTGTGTTACCTCCTC
>JAUQXD010001191.1 GCA_030834835.1 Thermoflexales bacterium
CGCGCCGGCCACGGTCGGTTGACCAACTTTAACACCGTTGTCATCCGCCACCATAAACACTCTATCAATTTCGAACTGATCGCCGACCTGCTTATCGAGCCGCTCGACCTGGACTTTGTCGCCGACTTCGGCGCGATACTGATTGCCTGCTACTTCAAAGACTGCATACACGGGAGCCTCCACAAGATGACAACAATTCGCGGCCCGTCATTTCTGGCCGCGCAAGCCTGCGAATTATACCGCCTTAGCTCGTTTTGTCAAGAAAGATCAGATTGATTCGCTTGATGTGAGTCGTGGCCGGATCGACGCCCAGCGCCGCGATCAACTCGTCGGGGCGACCGGTGCCGCTCTCGGTGCCCTGCAAACTCGATCGGATCACGGCGCGATCAGATTCCACCTCGATCGAGAGCGATTGCACCAGCGGCCGTAGATTGTAAGTCTTGCCGCGCCGTTCGCGCATCACCTCAGTCGCCGACTGGAATTCCCGCACCCGATCGGGCAGCGCGGCGATCGCGGCAGGTTCTTCAATCACAATCTCAAACTCGGTCGAGAGCAGCTGTGTTTGCAGCGCCGGAGCATTCAGCGCTACCGGCTCGATCGAGCGCAGCCTGATCCCCGGCGGCAGCGCTCGCTCCAGTCGCGCGCGTGCTTCATCGATCTCCAACGCGGGCGACAGGACTGTATCCATCACCTCGTGATCGCTGGTGCAGCCAACCGGCAGCGCCGCCGCAAACGTGATCTTGGGCTGCGGATTGAAGCCCTCGGAATAGGCCAACGGCCAATCGGCGCGGCGCAAGATGCGCTGCCACGTTTTAGCCATATCCAGATGCCCGATGTATTTCAGGGTCAGGTCACGCGTAAACGTTACACGCAGCCGTTGACGGCTGACCGCTTCAGTTACTGCTTGAACTTCGTCACTCATTGCTAATCAGTTCTCCAGCCAGCTCAATGTCGAATCTATCACGCAACAGCCCTCGATAGATCACCTCATTTGCGATTGGCTCATCGCGCTTCACGCCGTGTGTGGTGATGATCAATCGATCATTGCGCAACGTGATGCGGCCATCGAGTGTGGGCAACGTGACGACCTGGCGTTGGGTGAATGACGACTCCGGCGAAGTCTGCTGCCACGCGCACATCGGCGCGAAGTCGGCCAGTTGATGCGGGCTTAGCGTGAAACAATATTGCCGCGCCCACTGCCCGTCATAGTCGCGCTCCCACATCCACCAGCGTTCCTCAACAGCCTCAAGTCGATAGGCCCGCAGCCCGTCAATCTGTTCGTCGCCGTTGACCAATCGGAGCGGTGATAGACACGAATCACCAAAACCCACGTCGGCCAGCCAGAGTACACCATCGCCATCGGCCGGGCAGTCGACTTGCAACAGCATGTGATCGAACTCCGGGCCGAGTGCGCCATCACCGCCGACCACCTGCGCCGAGAGCATCGTCACCTGAAAGCCCAGTGCCGTCAAGAATGCGCCAAACAAACCGTTGAGGTCGTAACAGAAGCCGCCGCGTCTGTTGAGGACGATCTTTTCAAACAGCCGATCGAGATCGAGCACGATCGGGACGCCGAGATGAATATCCAGATTCTCGAAGGGCACGGCGCGCAAATGAGCACGATGCAGATCGTGCAGAACAACTGCCGTCGGCGTCAGCGAACCGGCATAGTCAATCCGCTGCAAATAGGCGTCGACATTCATGTCCACGATCAGCGCCTTCAGCCGCCCTGCCCGTCGCGCATCCGCTGCTGCAACAGCCCTACCACCTTCTCCAGCTCATCACTGGCGGTATCATCATCAAGACCGGCCTGTTGAGCGTATTCCTGCGCCAGACCACTGGTGCGCAAGTGGGCGCGCCCAACGCGTTGACCGCCGGACAACATCTGCATCAAATCGCCGGCACCGCCGCTGGCATCGCCGCCGATCAGTTTGCCCAGAAAGAATTGGGCCGCGCCGCCGAGTCCACCGCCCGTCGATGGCGACGTATTCCCGCCAGCCATTAAGCCGCCCAGCAGGCCGCTCAATGGATCGCCACCGCCTTGACTGGCTGCGCCCTGTCCACCGCCCATCAGGCTGCCCAGCAAATCACTCAACGAATCGCTGCCGCCCTGACCTACGGCTGCGCCTTGCCCGCCGCCCATCAGGCCACCCAGCAAATCGCTGAGGCCGCCACCCGCAGTCGGCGCAGTGCTGCCCAGACTGCCCAATAATCCGCTCAACGGATCGCCGCTACTCGTCGCCGACGCCGAACCGCCGCCACCCATCAAACCACCCAACAATTGGCTGAGCGGGTCACCGCCCTGTGAAGCATCCGCTCCGCCAAAATCCTGGGACGCAGGCTGTGGCGCTGACTGCGGTGCAGGGCGCGGTTTGTTCTGAGGGGCGTGGCCGCTCCCCAACGGCATCGAGCCGAGCTGATCAAAGAGATTCGCACCACCCGATCGTGAGTCCTCGCCTTGCGGTTTGGCGGGGCGTGCAGCGGGTTTGGGACTACGGGCTTTTTTCATGGGTCTCCTTTGAGCGTAATGCCAGTTGAAATCAGGCCGTCATCACCACTTGCAGCGGAATCACATCGCTCACTGACACGGGCTTGCTGCCGCGTCGATCGTACGGTTTCACTTCCGGGCACTCCCACGCATCCGGCTCGGTGCCCATGCGCATTTGCTTGAACTTGGGCAGGATGCCGCACGCGAAGCAGTGCTCGCGGCAATCCACGCGCGTCTTGCCGTCGGCGCTCCACAGGAAGTCTTGCAGCAGGAATTTCTTGGTCACACCGATGTCGATGTGATCCCACGGGAAGACTTCGTCCAACAAGCGTGGTCGCCGCGCATACCAATCGGGATCCAGGCCCAACTCGTCGAAGGCCTGCCGCCATGCCACAGAGTTGTGGTGTTCTTGCCACGCGTCGAACTTAGTGCCCAGTTGCCACGCCCGATAGATCACCGCACCCAACCGGCGATCGCCACGCGAGAGATACGCTTCCATCTGCGACTCTTCGGGATCGGACCATGTGACTTTCAGGCCCGTCGTCCGAAGTTCTTTCTTCAACAGCGTCTGCTTGGCGCGCGTGGTTTCTTCTTGATCGAGCGGCACCCACTGGAAGGGCGTGTGCGGTTTGGGAATGAACGTACTCGCGCCGATGTTGACCTGCGCGGCCTTGCCGTGGAACTTGCGCCCTTCGGCCAACGCCGCCTTCGCCAGATCGATGATGGCTTGCACGTCCTCCATCGTCTCGCTGGGATGGCCGATCATGAAATACAACTTGACCGTGCGCCAACCGCGCTTATACACTTCGCGCACCGCTTCCAGCACTTGCGGCGTGGGAATGAATTTGTTGATCACGCGCCGCATGTGTTCAGTGGCTGCTTCCGGTGCAAACGTAAAGCCCCCGCGCCGATTGTCCTGCAGCGCATCCATCAGATCCGCCGAGGCGGTCTCAATGCGCAGCGACGGCAGCGACACGGACAGGTGCTGCCCTGCAAAACGCTGACCGATGGCGGTTGCCAACTCTTTGACTTTGGTGTAATCGCTGGACGAGAGCGACAACAACGCAATCTCTTCGAAGCCGGTTTCGCGCATGATGTCGTCTACGGCGGCCAACACTTCTTCTACCTTGCGCTCACGCACCGGGCGCGTGACCATGCCCGCGTGACAGAACCGGCAGCCGCGCGTGCAGCCGCGCATAATCTCGATCGGGGCGCGGTTGTGGGCGATCTCCATGTAGGGCACGATGAATTTGGTAACGGGCGGCGGCAGCACCGGCACGATGCGCTTGCGAACCGTCGGCGGCACATCGTCGTCGATCGGCTTTATCGACGCCACGGTTCCATCGAGGTGATAATCGACCGTGTACAGGCTGGGCACGTACACGCCTTCGATCTTGGACAGGCGGCGGAGAACGTCGGCACGGGCGGCTTTAGACGCGGAAGCATCCCGAGTCGAAAGCGGAGCGGGCTCCCACGCCCGCGATCCGGCGTCATATAGACCGACTGCGTGGGAGCCGTCTCTGCTAAACTCTGGATAGTCTTTCTTCCATTTTTCGATGCACTCTGCAATCTCGACGATGACTTCCTCACCTTCGCCAATCGCAAAGGCATCGATGAAGTCCGCCATCGGTTCAGGATTGTAGGTCGAGTGGCCGCCCGCAATCACGATCGGATGGGTGGCATCCCGATCGCGCGCGAGGATCGGAATCCCGCCTAAATCCAGCATATTCAGCACGTTGGTGTACAACTGCTCATACGGCAAGCTGATGCCGATCAGGTCAAACTCGTACAGTGGATGATGCGTTTCCAGCGAATACAGCGGCAAACCCTCGCGCCGCATGGCTGCTTCCATATCCGACCAC
>JAUQXD010001192.1 GCA_030834835.1 Thermoflexales bacterium
GATCCAGACGGCAACGGCATCGAGATCTATCGCGACCGGCCGCGCGCCGATTGGCCGCAACTCAATGGCGAGGTGCGCATGGACACGCTGCCGATGGATGTGGACGGCGTCATGAGCGAACTCGATCGGCAGCCCGGCGACTGGACGGGACTCGACGCGGGGACGGTGCTGGGCCACATGCACCTGCACGTTCGCAACATCCCGGAGGCGCTGAGTTTCTATCGGGTTGTGCTGGGCTTCGATCTGATCATGAGCATGGACACGGCGTTGTTCATGTCGGCGGGCGGTTATCACCATCACATCGGCCTGAATACGTGGGGCACGTTGAATGCGCCGTCCGCGCCGATTGATTCGATCGGCCTGCGCTACTTCACGATCCAACTGCCCGATCAAAGCGACATCGACGCGGTGATCGCCCGCGCCCGATCGGCCGGGGCAGCCATCGATGACCACGCGAGCGGTACGCTGGTGCGCGATCCATCGCACAACGCGCTGGTCTTCACGACCGGGCCTCAGTTCAATGCGCAGTCTGCGCTCGCTGACGCACAGGCGGCTGTGCCGGCATAAAAAGCGCCTCCGTGGTGAACGATCTCTAGTTGCCAGAGAATCGCACCTGGAGGCGCTATACTGCATCAAACACCAGTGATGAAGGCCCGATCGCCTATTGAGGCTGAAGCACCATCTGGCGGGCGTGTCGGGCCTGCAACGCGATCGACGCTGCTACCCCGATCGCGGCCGCGATCACCAGCGGCCATACGCCTGCCATCCAGTTGCCAGTGGCGATCAGTCCACCCACAATCGGCGGGCCGAAGAACATGCCCACGTTCTGCCCCATGCTCACAATGCCGAGCGCCAGGCCGGCGAATCGTGGATTAGACATCGTTTCGGGCGCGAGGGTAAACGTGGCGGTGGGCACGAAGCCTGCCACAAAACTCAGCCCCACGATGTACGGCACGATCACATCGGCGCTGCCCAGCTGGAAACACCAGAACAGCAGCACGCCGGAGATCGCCAGTGCGACGGTCATCACCAGATGACGATTCCTGACGCGATCGAGCAGCCACCCGGCGATGAAGGTCGACGGGATCACGGCCAGGCTGCCCAGACTGGCGTAGAAACTGGCCGTTTCAAGATTAAGGCCCAGCCCTTGATTGAAGTAGGTCGGCCCCCATGTCGCAAAGCCCATGAACGCAAAGTTGAAGGCGCCGAAGACTAACGCCAGCAGCCAGCTGGCCGGGTTCAATAGCATTTTGCCGAAAGACTGATCCGCGGCGAGAGGTTGAAAGTCCGGCGTGTCAGGCTTTGGGGGGGCGCTCACGACCAACGCATAGATCACCAGCGCGATCAACACAAAGGCCGCACCGAACCACCAGATCCCCTGCCAGCCAGATGATTTCAACAGCGGCCCGGCCAGGTTATACATCACAAAGCTGCCCACGGGTACCCATGACGCCCAGATGCCCATCGGCGTGCCGCGTTTCTCCGGCGGAAACCACATGCTGATCACAGCGGGCGCAACCACGGCGATCAGCCCCAGACCGATGCCTTCAACAACCCGCCCCGTCAGCAGCAGCGGGGCAGTGTTCGCCACAGCGCCGATGATCGATCCGAGTAACGTGCAGCCCAGCGCGATCATGCCCGCGAGTTTAGGCCCCAGCCTGCTCAATACCAGTGCCGATGGAATGCCCAGCACGATCCCGGCCACGGCGAAAGCCGACATCAGCCAGCCGCCGGTCGCCGCATCGATGTGCAGATCGGTCATCAACACCGACATCACCGGCGGCACTTTGGATTGATTGAGGGCAATCGCAACCCCGGCCAGGTACGCCGCCAGCATCACCGCCCACGCTTTGCGCTTTGAATTCATAGAAGTCTCTTTATCCGATACAAAATACGATCCACGAATCAACACGAATCTTCACGAAAAGCACTACCCATTTCGTGTCGATTAGTGAAGATTCGTGGATCGTTTTACGCTATCGATACACGCCGTAAGCCTTGCACGTCTCGAACATCGCGTGCAGATTCTCCGGCCTGGCCTCATCAACGACCGCGCCGGCGGCCAGTGCGTAACCACCATCCACACCAACCGTGTCGATCAGATTCTTGACGTAGTCGATGACCTGTTCAGGTGTGCCTGCATGCAGCATGGAGTTAGGCAGATTCCCGGCGAAGCACGCCCAGCCGCCGAGCTTCTTCTTGACTTCGAGCATGTCCGTCTTGTCGAACGACCAGTAGGTGCTGCCCGCCGGAATATCGGCATCGACAATCGTGTCAAGGCGTGAATTATAGCCGCCTTCGACAAACAGATACGGCACCAGACCCTCGTTAATCAAGCCGAGCAGCGTGGCTTTGAGGGAAGGCCAGTAGAATCTCCTGAAGTCGGCGTTGGACATGAAGCCGTCCGCGCCCTTGTGGAGTGGCATGAAGACGAAGGGATTGTCTTGCCCGGTCGCAGTGTCGACGCCGAGCTGCACGGCGATCGGCACGGTGCGGTCTACCGCCGCGACCACTTTGGTCGGTTGGCGATACAGATCGAGCATCATGCCGCGTGTCCCGCGCATGGTGTCGCCGATGATGTCGAACGGCGCTTTGGTAAAGCCGCCCGGCAGCGCCGGCAAACCCATCTCGGCCATCAGCTGACCATCGGCCTGTCCCGACGCAACGGCATATTCCAGGGCGGCCTTGCCTGCATCCACAAAGGCCTGGAACGATTGCAGCACAGGCGGCAGGCCGGCGGGAATCATGTACGCCGGCAGCATCGGCAGTTCCATCGTCGCAAACACCGAGGGCAGCATGGCCCAGCCGCTCAGCGCGCCAAAGGCGCGCGGCATATAGGTCCGCATGTAGTACGCTTCGGGATCGGCAATGTAGTCATCGTATTCGTCGGCGCGCATGTAGTCGCCTTCGACTGTCTGGAACGGCTGCGTCTCGGCGATGCCGTGTCCCGGCCAGCGATAAACCTTGTAATCCAGCAGATCAAAGACCTTGCCCGGATTGAACGCGCCGGAGAAGACCAGGTAATCGGGCTGAAAGTCGTGATTGTACTTGTGCCACGCGGTTGTGTATTTAGCATAGTCGTACATCACATCATGCGGCGTGATGCCGGCGTACTGCGCAAAAAACGCGCCCATGAACGGCAGCAACGGGACCCGATCGGGTTTCTTCAGCCCGATGATGTCCTTGACGCGCTGCGTGTGCTTGAGATAGGTTTCTTTCGCCTGAGGCGTTGCCATCGGCTTGCCTTCGATCGACATCCAGGAAGCAAAACGCGCTTCCCGCTTATCCTGTGCGGACAACTTGGACCAGTTTGCAGGTGGAGTAAACATGTGATTACGCTCCCAGCCAGTTCTTGGCTAATGCCACGGCGGCCATGGCATCTTTGCCGTAACCGTCCGCGCCGGTGTACTGCCGAATCTGCTCGTCGATCTGCCCGCCGCCGATCATCACCTTGCCGGTGAAACCCGCGTCGCGCATCGCCGCAACGGTGTTCTTCATCGGGTCATAGGCCAGCGTTAGGAAGCCGCTCAGGCCCACCACTTGCGGTTTGAAGTCCTTGACCGCCTCGACAAACTTCGCCGCCGGCACGTCCACGCCCAGGTCTTTCACATCGAAGCCGTTGACGTCGAGCATGAAGGTGACGATGTCCTTGCCGATGTCATGGATGTCGCCCTCGACCGTGCCGATGACGACCCGACCGAGTTTCTTCACATCGGCGGCCTGGGTGAGCCGGGGCTTGACCACGTCCGAGATCTGGCGCAGGACTTCACCCGCCAGGATCAACTCTGGCACGAAACAGTCGCCCGCCTCAAAGCGCTGGCCGATGATGCTCATCGCTTCGCGGCAGCTGTCCAACACCTCGATCGGGTTGCTGCCCCGATCGAGCATCTCGTTGGCCGTGCGCACGGCATCCTCTTCGCGCATCTCCGTAATCGCTTCAATCAATGCGTTCACAATGTCCTCCTGGAATTGTGTCTATTCAGCGTTGAAACAACCGGGGCATCTCCGCCGCGATCAATCGCTCGCGAAGATGCCCCCGCATCAAATCGACCTTTTCGCCAGGTTCGTCCGCGCGAATGCTACTTCCTGACAGACTCTACGAAAGCGCGCAGCTTGTCGTCGGTGGTGTTTTCAAAGTAGCAGCCGTGAGCCATGATATAGGCCGGTGCATCTGCGTACAAGTCCACCAGATCATCGCAATAGGCGCGCACTTCATCCGTCGTTCCCGCCGACATCAGGGAGGCAGGCACATTCCCGGCGATGATGAACTTGTCACTCAAGACTTCCTTCACGCGGCGCATGTCGCTCTTATCGAAGTGGCAGACCAGCGATTTCTCTGGCATCTGGGCCAGGTAGTCGAGCCGCTGGTTGTAAGAACCTTCGATAAACAGATAGCTGGTGATACCTTCTTCGTACAGCGCCAGCATCACCTGTTTCCAGGTCGGCCAGTAGAACTTCTCGAACTGCGCCCGTGACATGAAGGTATCGGCGCCCTTGTGCAGCACGTACAACGCAGCGGGTGCCCCCGTGCGGTCACTGGCGCCAACGATTGACTTGATCAGGACCGGCACGTAGGCCTCACAGGCGGCCAGCAGATCTTTCGGCCGGCGGTACATATCCATCAGGATGCCCCTGGTGCCGCGCAGGGTGTCGCCCAGATAGTCGAAGGGAGTCTTGACGATGTTCAGGCCCATGCCGGGGAAGCCTTCAGCCGCGATCATGCCCATCGTCTGACCGACTGAGCCCAGCACCTTCATCAGTTCGTTCCCGGCTTCCATCATCTTGTGGAGCATTTCCTGAAAGGGCGGCAACCCGAAGGGCACCAACAAATCAATCGTGTCGATGCTTTCCGAGATGCGCGGGAAGTCGGGCAGCATAGCCAGCGGAGCCAGCGCACCATACGCGCGCGGCAGATACTGCTTGAGCCAAAATGCGGTCGGGTCGGCGATGAAATCTTTATACTCATCGCCGGTCATGTACTCGCCTTCAACCGCCTGGATCGCCATGGTGTCGGGCAGTTTTTGACCGCCCCAGATGTAAGTCTTGAAATCCAGCAGATCCCAGGATTTGCCGGGATACGGTAGGACGCCCACCGCAACGTCCGGCTGGAATTCGTGATGGAAATCCAGGAGCGGCTCGCGCAGTTTGTCGTGATTGTAAACCACGTCCTTGCCCTGCAGCCCTTTGCGCCGCACCATATATTCATTGGCGCCCATGAACGGATCGGCGATGGGGCGATCGTGCGCTTCCATATCATAGATTTTGCGCAGGCGCTGGATGCGGTCTTTGTAGCTGGCTTCGGCTTCGGGGCTGGCGAACTGCACCGGGGCATTTTGCCAGGCGTCCAGGCGCGCTTTGCGGCGTTCCAGCGGCGTCATCTTGTTCCAGTTATCAGGTCGGGTAAACATGGTTTACGCTCCTACCCAGTTTTTGGCTAACGCGACCGCGGCCATGGCATCTTTACCGTAGCCGTCCGCGCCCGCATACAGTCGAATCTGCTCGTCGATCTGCCCGCCGCCGATCATCACCTTGCCGGTGAAGCCCGCGTCGCGCAGCGCCTTGACGGTGTTCTTCATTGGATCGTAGGCCAACGTCAGGAAGCCGCTCAGGCCTACCACCTGCGGCTGGAAGTCCTTCACCGCTTCCACGAACTTCACGACCGGCACATCCACACCCAGGTCCTTCACTTCGAACCCGTTCACATCGAGCATGAAGGTGACGATGTCCTTGCCGATGTCGTGGATGTCACCCGCGACTGTGCCGATGACAACCCGACCGAGCTTCTTCACGTCGGTCGATTGCGTGATCCGGGGCTTGACCACGTCCGAGATCTGGCGCAGGATTTCGCCCGCCAGCATCAACTCCGGCACAAAGCAGTCGCCGGCCTCAAAGCGCTGCCCGATGATGCTCATCGCTTCGCGGCAGCTATCCAATACCTCGATCGGGCTGGTGCCCCCGTCGAGCATTTCGTTGGCCGTGCGCACGGCATCTTCTTCGCGCATATCGGTGATGGCTTCAACTAATGCGTTCATACGATTCCTCCTGTGGGATGGGTGGATTGATCGATTTAGGCGGCGGACTTCGGTGCTTCCAGCAGCCCCTTGCGAAAAGCGCGCGTGTAATTGAGGCAGTGCTTGTCCGAGCCCAACAGCAGATCAGTCGCGAACAGCGCGGCTTTCAATTCCCGATCGTTTGGATCGATGATGGCAGTGTCCATGCCCGCCGCCACGGCCAGCGTGAGGAACGTGCGATTTACCAAAGAGCGCACCGGCAGCCCGAACGAGACGTTGCTCAAGCCCAGCGAAATATGGGCTTTGGGGAACTCGCTGCGGATGGCGCGAATGGTATCCAGCGTCATGCGGCCCGCGTCGGTGTTCGTCGCGATGGTCATCACCAGCGCATCGACGTACACTTTCTCGTCGGGTACGTTGACCGCGCGGGTGGCTTCAAACAACTTGCGCACGACGGTCATGCGACCGTCCACATCGGCGGGAATGCCTTTGTCGTCCATCGCCAGCGCGATCACTTCGCAGCCGTGCTGCGCCACGATCGGCAGGACGTTGCTCAGGCGATCGGGTTCACCGCTGATCGAGTTGATCATGGGCGTCTTCTTCACGGCACCAATCGCTGCCGCTAGCGCCTTTGGATTCGCGCTGTCGAGACACAGTGTCACGTCGGTGACGTCTTGAATCAGACCGATGAGCCACAGCATGTCGTCCACTTCGCGATCGGGATGCGTGCCCGCGTTCACGTCCAGCCAGTGCGCGCCGCCATCCACTTGTTTCCTGGCAAGATTTTGAATGAACGCTGCGTCGCGATTGGCAATCGCCGCTGCGACCATCTTGCGTGTGCCGTTGATCTTTTCACCGATGATTTTCATGTGCCCTCCTGGTAAAAGACCTGACAGGTTGCGTACGGTATGATTTCTGACACGCAATCTGTCAGGTCTATAGTTTCGGAAACAACATCGCCATGGCAAAGCGGCTGTTAAAGCCGTCTTGCGTCGTCAACTCAATGTAGCCCGTGCGCTTCATGATCTGCTGCGCCCGCTGGCGTTCTTTCAGCGACAACAGCGCCATCTTCGCGCCGACGCCTGCCGCATTGCCCACCTGCACGTACTTCGCTCTGGGCAGGCGCGGCAACAAACCGATCGCTAACGCGCTGTCCAGATCAAGATACGATCCGAATGCGCCTGCTACAACAACTTCTTCCACGTCTTCGGGCGCGGTGTGGGTCGCCACCATCAGCGTCGCCAGCCCCGCCTCGATCGC
>JAUQXD010001193.1 GCA_030834835.1 Thermoflexales bacterium
GTTGGACAGATACACCAGCGCCAATTCCACATCGCCCCGGGCCTTCAAGATGTCCGCCTCGGCCAACGGCGCGCGCAGCGTGCGATATTGGGCCAGCGCCGCATCATAGTGGGTCAGCGCCTCCGGGTAGCGCGCCAACAGTCGATACAAGTCACCCAGGGCCTGATGCGTCGCGGCTTCGTCGAAGTGGCTGCCGGCGCGGCGATACAAGCGCAGAGCCGCTTCGTACCAGTGCAGCGCATCCAGCGGCCGATCGCGCAACAGATATTCATCGCCCATGATGCGCGAGGTGTGCGCCTCGCCCGACATGTTGTGCGCCGCGTGATACACCCGCAGCAATTCTTGATGATGCTTCAACACTTCATCGCGCCGATCGATCTGTTGCAGCGCATCGCGCCAGCGCCATTGCCGGCGCACGGCGCCAATCCGATCGGCCCACACTTGATAGGCGGCCCAGACGTGGGCATCGTGGCGCGGCACAGTCTGGCTGTGATTGATCTCGTCGACCACTTCACCGATGGCGGCCAGTGTTTCGTTGAGCAATTGTACATCTGTCCCGGCATGGCGGCGGGCCAGTTCCAGATAGGCCAACGCTTCGCGCAGCCGCTTAGCGCGCCGCTCGGTTTGAGCCTTGAAGTAGTACACGGTTGCTGCCAGACGATCAGTGGCGCGGCCCGCATCGACATGCTCGTTCACCGTCAGCAGCAGGCGATCGACATCCTCGTGACGGCGCTCGTCTGTCCAAAGGTTGGCCAGAAAACGCAGCGCTGTGACCGCCGCTTCGGGGTCGGCAATCGCCAGATGGTACAGCCATTCGATCTGCAGCGCGGGCTTAGCACTGTAGGGCAGCACGTAACGATACAACAGCACGCCCAGCGCGCTGCGCCAACCGCCCTGATCGGAATACAGCCGCTGGCTGTAATAACGCGCCGCCTGCCGGGCATAAGCGCGATAACCTGCTCGTTGGGTCGTCCAGAGATGCGCCAGCATAGCAGCGCGCGTGGGAGCGTGAATGCAGTGCAGCTGATCGGGCGCGGCTTCGACAAAGGAGAGTTTTTGCACTTCGAGATACGTGGCCCCGGCGCGATTGGCCAGGCCCGGCGCCAGCGCCAGCAGCACATCGGCGTCAAAGGCATGCGGCACAGCGCCCGCCCACGCCGCCACCTGAAGGTCAAGCGGCAGGCGTGTGATCTCATACTCCGTGGATGTCCATGCGCGGCTGGTTACCTCCTGCTGATCGAAGGACTGCACGGCCGCAGCAGCGGGGGCCGGTTCGGGCGCGAGTGCATTGGATACCGCGACCGGCTGCTGGCGCATCATCCGCAGCACCTGGACGACGAAGAAGGCGACCAGACCGATCAAGAGTGCGATCAAAAAAAGAATGACGATCAACAGGGGACTGCCAGTCATGCGGCTCCTTATACCGTGGCCTTGCCAACGGCCCGGCTGGCCTTTACACGGTACAGGAATTGTAGACTTGGCGCTATTACAAGTCAAGCGGGGGATTCACCATCCGTCAAAGGGCGGAGGCCAATCTGCAACACCCGACCGATGACGCCGCCGCGCGCCGGACGTATACTGGCCGATGTTGAAATCGAATTTCAAGGAGCAGGCGATGCGTAAGTTGTTGGCGTTGTTTTTGGCGGCAGTAATCGTGTTCCCGATGATGCTGGCGGCCCTGTCGTTGGTATCGGTCAGCCAGTGGGCGTTGGATCGCAAATTTTACGAGCAGTTGTTGGGCGATGTGCGGCTGTATGAAGTGATGTTGAATGAGGACATGCCCAACTACATCAACAACCGCCGGCCGGTGGCCGAGGCCGATATGATCCCGGCGGGCGCGTTGAGCAACGCCCTGCGCACGGTGGTCAGCGCCGAAGATTTGCGCGCGCAGAGCCTGCGCATGGTGGACGAAGTCTTTGATGCGGTGGAAGGCCGCACCGACGGCTTTGAACTGTATCTGGACACCACGCAGATCAAACAGACGCTGCAAACCCCGGCGGGCGCGCAGAAATTTGCGCAGGCGCTGGCGTCGAGCTTGCCCGCGTGCACGTCCAATCAAACCCCGGTGGCGAGCGGCGGCATGCTGATGCGCTGTCTGCCGTCCAATCAGTCAGCCGATGAAGCCGCCACGTCGATCGCGGCCGCCCTGCCCACTTTCCTGGACGGCGTGCCGGATCGCATCAATTTGCAGCGCGAGCGCTATGATTGGGCGCGCTGGACGCGCGGCACGCCCATGACGTTTGTGATGGCCAATAGTTTGAGCGTCGCCATCGTGATCATGTTTGTCATCGCGGGCGTGGCGTGGCTGATTGCGGCCTTGATCGCCGGCGACAGCACGCGCGAGCGGCTGCTGTGGCTGGGCTGGATGTTGATTGTCCCGGCGGCGCTGACCCTGCTGATCGGCGTGTCGATGAATGCGCCGATGACCACCGGCTGGATTCGCTTTGGCCTGAATGAAGCGCGCTTTGGCGGCATGGAATATAGTTCCGCCTTCCGCGACGTGCTGCTGGGCAGCATCGGGCAGGCGCTGCAGACTATCGCCAACGGTTTCCTGGCGGCGGGCGCGGCGGCGGGCGCGATTGGCTTGGGCCTGGTGGTGTGGGGTTTCTATACACCCAATGAGCGCCGACCGCTGGTGACGCAGAGCGTGGCGAAGCAGTAATCGGTAACTGGTGATTGGTAATCGGTCATTCGCGACGATTCGTGGATCAAAACTTTCAGTCAAAACGACTTTTCAGGAGAACTCTCATGGCAACCAATGTGACTCAAATCAATGCAGCCTTTCCCGACGCAGCCGATAAGCATTTGCGACTGAGCCTGGGCGCGTGCAAGTTGAAGGCGACGGCCGGCGAGGGCGAGGCGTTCGTCAGCGGCACGTATGATCCCGGCGAGACGGGTGTGCCGGTGCAGGTGGAGCAGGACGGCGGCACGGTGCGCATCAAGCAAGACTACAAATCGTTCTTCCCGTTTGGCTGGTTCAACGCGCCGCCCAAATTCGATCTGACGTTGGGCAAGGCGCAGCCCTACGCGCTGACGATCGAAATGGGCGCGAGCGAGAACGCCTTTGAATTGGGCGGCCTGCCCATCACGCGCCTGAACATCAAGCAAGGCGCGGGTAAGAGCGACATCAACTTCGCTGCGCCGAATCCGCAGCCGCTGAGTGTGATCAGCGTCGAATCGGGCGCGATGTCGCTGGAGATGACGAACCTGGCGAATGCCAACTTCGCTCAGATGAAGGTGGACGGCGGCGCGGCAGGCTACAAGTTCGATTTCGGCGGCACGCTGCAACGCGACGCGTACGTGAAGATCACCACCGGCATGTCGGGCGTGGAGATCATCATCCCGGCGACGACGGCGGCCAAAGTCAGCGCGGAGACGGTGATGGGCGGCCTGAACCTGGGCGACGGCTTCACCAGAAAGGACGGCGCGTTCTGGACCGATGCGGCCATCAAAGGCCAAACGCCACTGTTGACCATCGAGGCGAGTGTCTCGCTGGGCGGGTTGACGGTGAAAAGCAAGTAGATTGGTGATCAGT
>JAUQXD010001194.1 GCA_030834835.1 Thermoflexales bacterium
CCGATCGGGAAAGTCCCAACCGCTAAGGCGCGGCTGTACGATCGGGCCGCGCAGATACCGCTCTTCCGACAACGTTAGTGCGTCGAGAAGGTGAATCAGAGATGGATCGGACATGCTTTCCTCCAAAATGAAGTGACCTCCGATGAAGCCTCACGCGAAACAGTGAGGTGGCGAAGTGCGAGACACACCAGGTTGAGAACCTGTGAGTCGATACGGGGATGGAGTGGATCGATCAACGGCTC
Source organism: Thermoflexales bacterium (assembly GCA_030834835.1). GTDB lineage: Bacteria > Chloroflexota > Anaerolineae > Fen-1058 > Fen-1058 > JAGOBP01. The sequence continues at coordinate 243 of JAUQXD010001194.1, forward strand.
GCTTCGAGTACGGTGTGACCGCGCCCGAGGTCAGACGTCGATCAAAAAGAAACCACAGGGAGGAGTGCTCTCCCTGTGGTGAAGTGATTAGAGGCTGCTTCAGCGCAAGACTTGCAGGGGTGGAAGCCCGAGTTGGTCGAGCGTGAGCGGGGACTGGATCGGACTGGTGGACACGATCGCGATCGGCGGTTGCAGTCCGGCCGCTTCGGCCAGCGCCAGTAACTTGCGCCGCTGCGCGGCGTTGACGACCGGCACATCGGAGATGATCACGGCCGGGGTGCCACGTGTGTCGTGCAAGACATGCAAGCGCTTCGTCATGGGCGTCGCCTTGAGTCAATCATCGAAAGCCAGACCGCGATCACGCAGGGAGACATACTTGCTGAGCCCGCGGCCTGCGATAATCAGATGATCGACGATATCGATGTCAAGCAAATGACCGGCGTCGATGATGGCCCGTGAAGTCGAGACATCCTCCGGCGAGGGGTCACAATCGGAAGATGGATGGTTGTGCGCGAGCACCAGCGCGGTCGCATTGCGGCGAATCGCCTCGCGAAAGATTTCGGCCACCCGCAGCACCTGTTGATTCGTACTGCCGATGTAGATCGTCACCACGTCGATGACGTAACGACGCGTATCAAGCAAAACCGCGACAAAGTGTTCCTGTTCCTGCCGATTCAGCAGCGGTATGAGAATTTGCGCCGCGTCGTGCGGCGAGCGAATCTGCGCACGCGGCTCATCTGGCAGGGTCGCCAGGCGCGCACCGAGTTCGAGTGCCGCCTTCAAGCGCGCGGCCGTGGTAGGCCCGATACCGTCCGGGTCGGCCAGTTCACGTGCGCTCGCGGCGAAGATCTGTGGCAGCGAACCGAAGTGGGCCAGCAGCTGCTGGGCGATCTCGATCTGGCGTGGCCCGCCGATGATCGAGGCGAGCAGTTCCAGCGTGGTGCAGACCGTGCTGTCGGCGCGAACGCGCGCGCCGGGCTGCTCGCGCAGCGGCAGCGTGCGCAGGACGGGCGGCGGATAGGTGGTCTTCATCGCACCCTCATTTCGGCAACAATGACGCGAGGTTTCGAACGGCAAAGGCTAAGTCGCCGTGTTCCCACGTCGCGGTGATGGCCTGACCCGCGCGATGCAGCAGCGCGAGACGTTCATGACACTGCGCCAGTTCTTGCCGCAGCCCGGCGAGCGTGGCGCGTAGTTCGTCCACGCGCGACTTCATCAGCGCCGGTTCGACCGGCCCGGCAAAACCAGCCGATCGACACAACTGCTCGATGTAATGCGCGGTCGGCTGCGCCAGCAAGGCATCGGTGATCCAATCGCAAAAAGCGGCTTGCGCGTCGTCATCGACGCGACCGGCGGACACGATCAGCAGGATATCACGCACGATGGATTCAGCCGTGTGCCGGACCGTATCGAGATCGAAGTGACCACCGACTTGATCGAGCGCGCGCCGGCGTAGCACATCGGACTGCTGCACCAAGCGTTTGGCTTCAGCGCAGACCGCGAGATCGGTGCAGTGCTCGCAGTGGGCGGTGTGGGCAAACAGGTGCTCTTCGGCTTCCAGTGCGGCGCGAAACAGCGCGAGTTGATCGGGTTGAGTAGGCATGTGAGATTTCCTCCGTTTGAAGTGAACGGGAGTGATCGGGCCGATGAGGCCGATCACTCCCGTCATGGTTGGTTCATTGATTGGCTTGCGACAGATAGCCGATCGGGCCGCGCGCCAAATCGCGGCGTCGCACGCCGGGATAATCCCCGCAGGGTGGAATGATCCACGCCTCCGGGGCATACACGGCTTTCAGCGCAGCGAGATAGCGCAGTTGCAAGCAGTGGGCCAGACCGTGCGTTTCGCAGCGCCAGCCCGCGCCATGCCGGATCGAATCGACGCGATGATCAGGCCGCACGGCTTCAGCGCAGATCGGGCAAGTCGTTGGATAAGCGACGCGCGCGATCGGCTTCACCGTGATCGGTGTGGCGGGTTGACGCCTGATCGACAGCAGCACCGAGCAAGCTGATTTCACACGGCGGCTGTAGGCCACGCGCGCGGCGCGCTGCAGATCCGGCTCGCCGATGCGACCCGCGTCGAGCAGATCGCCGATCGGGCGGCGCGGCGTCGCAAACGGCCACAACACAGCACGCGCTTCGTCAATCGTCAGCGGGCTGGTCACGTGACCTCCGCAACAAGCGCGTCTGCCTCAACCAGCAAGTTCGCCCAACCGGTTTCGTCGAGTGACTCCACGCGATCGGGCAGCAGCAGCGCCCACTCATCGATCAGCGGGATGTCCTGCGCGAGTGGGTAGCCGCAGTTTGGACAGGACAGCAATCCATCGCGATCTTCCGGCGCTTCGTGCGTGCCGCAGTATGCGCACGGCTCGATTGTGATCGCCACCGATCGAGTTGCAGCCGCCTGATGTTGAACAACAATGTTGATCATTCTTCCTCCGTTTAGTCCGGCTCATCGGCAAAGACCGGTGTTTGTTGACGCGCGACGAACCACCTGCCTTGCTCAGTCAATTCACGGCCGCGCCGCGTGCGACGCAGCAAACCGGCTTTCATCAACCACGGCTCGATCTGCTCCGTGATGGTCACCACCGAGATGCCCGTGGCCGCCGACATGCTCTGCGGACCAACGGGATGATCGGCGTACGACTTCAACATCGTCTGCATGTATTTGAGGTCATACGCTTCGAGGCCGAAGGCGCCGACCTGCAGCAGGTCCATCGCTTCGCGGGCGACATCGCCGGTCAGATCAACTTCGCGGACTTCGGCGAGATCACGCGCACGGCGCAGCAGTCGATTGGCAATGCGCGGCGTACCGCGCGCGCGTTCCGCCAGCACGGTCAGAGCCTCTTCGTCGATCAACACACCCAGTCGGGCCGCGCTCTGCGCGATGACAGTCTTCAACTCATCGATCGTGTACAGATCGAGCGCGAACACCTGCCCGAAACGATCCCGCAGCGGGGCGGGCAGCGCGCCGAATTCCGTGGTCGCGCCGACCAGCGTGAACCGTTGTAGTTCAAGCGTGATCGGCGTAGCGTTCTCGCCTTTGCCCGACATGATCGACAATTTGAAATCTTCCATCGCGCTATACAGCGTCTCAGCGATTTCATTTTTCATACGATGCACCTCGTCCAGAAACAGCACGCTCTTGCGATTAAGGGCGACCAGCACCGCCGCGAGATCGCCGACTTTCTGCAAGGCGGGCGCCGAGAGTTCGTGCATC
>JAUQXD010001195.1 GCA_030834835.1 Thermoflexales bacterium
CGCGAGTTGTAGGGCAAAGCGCGGGTGGCGAAGAAGAGTTCAAGTGTGGCAGTGAGAATGAGCAATGAGGCGTGTTGCGTGGTGCGTGTTGCGTAAACAACGATCAGCGCCAAAACCGCGAACCAGAGCAGCAGGCTGGAAGTATCCGGTGAACCGAGCGGCCCGGATGCGCCTGCCGGGGTGAAACCGGCGCTGATGAACGTGGAGACAATCAATATCGCGATAACAATCAACGATGCGATCAGCCAACGCCCCTTGATCGATTCGCGCAGCGCATCCAGGCCGACGCCCGTCAACAGTGATCCCGCGAAGACCAACAGCACGATCCAGCGAGCGGGTGCGCGAAACAGATCGAAGCCAGGGACTTTCAGCAGCAGGTAATAAATCGGGTTGTAGCCACCGACCGCGAGAAACAACCCGACACCGGCGAGGACGATCAACGCGCGCCCGATCGACCGATTGACCGATCGACCGATTGACACGGCGCCGATCACCATCAGCGCCAGCGCCGTCACGCTGAAAAACGCCGTGAATTCGCCGCCTTCCGGCATCGCGCCCGCATAATCCGGCAGCAGCGCGCGGCCGATCAGGCGCGGATCGAGCGAGAAGGACACGGCCAGATTCGTCGGCAGGCCGCCGCTGCGCGCCGACTCGCGCGTGAGTTCGAGCGTGGGCAACAGCTGCACGGCGGACAAAGCGATGGCGAAGATCGAGGCGAGAGCGATAGGTAACAGGCGAGAAGCAAGATGCAGGATGCAAGATGCAAAGGGCCGCCTGACGAACAGCATTTCAATTGTCGGATAGGTCGCATACACCCCGAGTCCAACTAAGGTAATAAACACCGTCTGAGTATGACCGGCCAATAGTTGAAAGGCAATCAATAGCGACAGAGGACCAATGCGAAATGCAGCACGCAAAATGCGCTCCAGCCCAAATCGTCTTGCATCTTGCATCTTGCTTCCTGCATCATGATTGACTGACCACTCGTAGGCAAAGAAAATCCACCCCAGCCACGCCAGCCCCTGCAATTGATTGACATGCTCGATCTGTGTGCCGAGATAACCGCCCAGTCCAAACGACATCGCCGCGAGAATGGTCGCGCCGATCGAGAGTGACAGACGCGATCGAGCGAAGACGTACACGCCGCTAACCGCGATGAAGACGTGCAGCACAATCATCCAGTTGATGGCGCGGGCTGTCTCCAGCCATGACAGCGGCCAGTTCAGTGGATAAAATACGCCCGCCTGACTGTTGGCCAGAAACGGCGCACCCATAAACAGGTAGGGATTCCATAGTGGAATGCGGCCTTCGCGCAGGGCCTGTGCCGCGAAGTCGCGATAGGGCGTGAAGTACGTGAAGATGTCACCGCGCGCGATGATGAGATTGCTGAAGGCAAGTTTCCAGAAGAAGGCGAGTGTGATCACCCCCAGAAGCAGCAGGGCCAGCAGATCGCGTCGACGTGACACGGTGACAAAGTGAAGAGGTGACAAGGTGATGGCGCTCAGCGCGGGATGATTTTGAAAACCGTAAACGACGTTTGTCCAAAGCGATTCTGTGTCGTAAACACTGGCGACAAAGTATAACCCACTTCGCCAATCGCGGCGTTTGCCGGGGCAGGCGATTCGTGTCCGGGAAAGATCACGTAGCGATTCGCCCCGCTGAAGACGCGCAGTTCGTCTTGCAGCGCGGGGGGTGTGTCAAAGTACGACACGTACACGAAACCCTCGCCGACGTAATAGCCCAACTCCCACGCCAGCCAGTGATCGTACAGCACCGTGCCGGACGGCAGTGTCTTCAGAAACACCGCCACCTGATCGATACCATCGTTCGCACCGTGATCGCCGCCGATGGGATACTGTGATTCAGCGGCGGTGACGCTGAAGGGCAAGGCTATGATGGTGACGATAGCGAGAATGAGCGACGGAAAGACACGGTGAAGGGGTGACAGGGTGACAAGGTGACTGATTGACCAATTGACCAGTTGACCAATTGCCTTGCCCATCAACAACGCGGCAATCGGTACCAGCAACAGCACGTATCGATCCCAGATCGGGAAGTTGAACAGCCAGTGCAAGGCCAGCATCGCCAGCAACCAAAACAGCAACAATCGATCATGTGGCGAGGCCCGCAGCAATCGCGGCAAGCCGATCAAGCCGATCAGACCTGCAATTGGCCCGAAAAAACAAGGCAAGAACGACAGCCAGCCGATCAGCCGTGGAGCAACTTCGTCTGCATAGATTAAGCGGATATCGCCATAGTTAATCGTCTGCTGCTGCCAGAACGGTAATCCGCCTCGCGCGCGATCCCACGCAAGGACGAGCAGTGCAACGCTGACGAAGCCTAAGGTGGAACGGAAGAACTGAGAGATGGAGGGCCGAAGAGACGGAGCGACAGAGCGCCTTGTTTCCTTATCTCCCTGTCTCCCATAAACCAACACCAACGGCACAAAAAACAGTCCTTGAACTTTGGTGGCAAACGACAGGCCCAACAGAATGCCCGCCCAACCCGATCGCCCGCGCGCAGCTGCCACCAGCGAGGCCAATCCGAACATGATCATCATCGGGTCAAGAAACGCCGGTGGGGCAAAAGAGATGGC
>JAUQXD010001196.1 GCA_030834835.1 Thermoflexales bacterium
ACCGTTGACGCCAATAATGCCAGCGTGACCGGTGCGCTGATCAATCAGGGCACGTTGCGCAAGACCAAAGCGATTCCGGGTTCTAGCGTCTACACGTTGGGCCTGACGGGCGCAACGATCTCCGTCACGGTGAAAGGGACGTTGTCGAGCGTGGCCGTCGATCAGGTCGGCACGAATCACCCGGCGGCGACCGCCCAGACATCCACCGGGCGATACTGGACGCTGGTGCCAACCGGCGGCGGCTACACCGTCGGATTGACGCTGCTTAATGCCGTCAACCCCGCCAACCAGGCGAACGTCTGCTACTTTGATACGGGGGTGTTGACCTGGGTGTGCGATAAGACGTCTACGACCGCTTCCACGGTCACGTTGAACAACATCATTAACCTTGCCTATGACTGGGCCGTGGGCAAGCCAGGCGGTCGATTATACCTGCCGTTGATGCTGCGCAGCTAGTAGCAGCGGGCGCGATTCACTTCGCGCGATTCACGAGCCTTGACCGGCCAGGCAAAACAACACCGCCCCGATCAACTTGATCGGGGCGGCGTGCTAACTGTACTTCTCCGCTATCGCAATGCGATCGGCAGAAACACCCGATAGATCGGCACGGTAACTGTAGCCGTATCGATGGCGACCGCCGTGTTGATCGGCCCCGGATTGAAGGCCGTCCACGTGGCGGTATTGATGGTGGTCTGCGTGATGGTGGTCGATTGAGTAAGGAAGGCGCTGGCTCCCGGTGCCAGCAAGTAGGGGAAATCGTTGAGGAGTGTGCCCAGTTCGCTGTCGATAAGGTTGTGGTGTGTCAAGGTGATGTTGCCGGTATTCTTGACTTCGTAGCAATACGTGACCTCGCCGCCACCTGGCGGAAGCGTGATGCCGTCGGTCGCGGCGCATACCTCAGGGTTGGTGCCCACGGTCTTATTGAGTGAAATCGACGGCAGCACACCGGGCACAGTCACCGTCGCCGTATCAGTGGCGATGGCCGTGTCGGTTGGTCCGGGATTGAAGGACGTCCACGTGCCCGTGTTGATCGTCGTCTGGGTGATGGTGGTCGATTGGGTCAGAAAGGCACTGGCACCCGGCGCCAGTGAATAGGGGAAATTATTGAGCAGTGTGCCCAGGTCGCTGTCGATCAGGTTGTGTCGTGTCAAGGCGATGTTGCCGATGTTCTCCACCTCGTAACAGTACGTTACTTCACCGCCGCCGATCGGCAAGGTGACGCTATCGGTCACGGCGCAGACCGCGGGGTTGGTGCCCACCGTCTTATTGAGCGTAATGGAGGCCACGCTGGGCTGACAGGCAGTGACTGAAACATCGTCCACTGCCAGACCGGCCATTTGAACCGTTGTATCGCTGTCCAGGTGGAAGAGCAGTTCGATGTTTTGTCCCGCGTAGCTGCTGATGTCGGCTGAGTACGTGCCCCACCCGCCGCTATGTGGGATCGTCGTCGTGGGCGAGAAGACGGTCGATTGCTGCGTTGCTCCCAGCCACTGCCACACGCGCCGCGGATTGGCCCCGCCGGCCTGCCTCACGTCCACGTAAGCATGATCGAAACTGGCTGACTCCATCTGATATTTTTGCGCCCAGGTCAAATGTACCGGCCCGGTCACACTTGTCAGGTTGATGTTGGGCGAGAGCAAGTCCTGGCTGCTACTGGCGTTGTAAGTGTTGTCCAGATCCGTCTTCCAGCAAAAGCTGCCGCTGTTGCAGCCGGTGATGGGCGCGAAGGCGGGCAGGCCTCGTTCCCATTCATCCAGCGTGCCCGAATGGGTAAAGCCGCCGGCATCGGCCTCAAAGTTGGAGGTGTGGACGATGACTGGCGTCGTGCCAACAGGACAACTGGGCGGCGGCGCTTCACACACCGTCAGATTCCAACCCAGTAGTGTGCCGCCGTTAGCGGGGAGATCGTCGCCAATGCGCAGCGCCCACGTGCCGCCCGCATTCTCGCCGTCGAACCAATCGAGGCGGTAGGCGCTTTCCGGCTGATAGATCATGCCGTTCACTACAGTAAACGTTCCGATCGGAATACCGGCTTCATCGTCCAGGCCCAGATTCATCGAAGTCTGTGTATTCGAACCGATGTCCGTGAACAGCGCATTTTCATTGCCAGCCGGCGACACCAGGATCACGTCCAGATCGGGCATGTTGGTGTGCGTCAGGACGATCGAGGCGTTGAGGTCCGCGATGCGTGGACTACCGGGGATATTCAGCGTCGAGGTGACGACCCCGCTGGCCGGAATGTCGATCGGCACATCGGTGCTGGTGTATGTGATGCAGGTCTGGGCCGCTGCCGGATGCACGGTGACGCTGAGGTGATATGTGCCAGAAGCCGTTGCGCCAGTCCCGTCATACACCAGCACCTGGTAGGTGCCGGCATTTTTCACTGTCATGAAGAATGCTTCGGAATCGGGTGTCAACGTGCCCGCATCATTGACGACCAGGATGAAGCCGTTAAATGTCCCCAGACCGGTCGAGCCGTTCCACTCCACCGCGTCGCGTTCGGGATCGAGATCGAGGCTGATGAAGACGGTGTCGCCCGCGTTCAGGCTGATCGAATAGAGGTCAGTGTCTGTCGTGGCCGTGATTGCGCCGGACACCCAACCCGTGGGCGGCAGCGGCTGCGGTGTGGAATTGTTCGGCTCAACTTCGGCGGTGGGACTGCCGCTCTGCACCCGCAGGTGGAGATGATAAGGCCGGACCTGAGCGGTGGTGGATGCCGCTCGCACCCGCAGATAATACGTGCCGGTCGTGGTGATGACCGTGCCTGCGATCGAGGACGATGTCGAGCCGAATGTCCCATCGTTGTCGTCACTCTCAATCACCGTGGTGCCGTCCGGCCCGACGAGGTCCAGCACGCTGTCGGCGCTGGCAGGGCTGAACGACGTCATTGTGGCCGCATAGACCCGATCGCCCGCAGCGGCGGTGAAGGCAAAGTAATCGACATCGTTGTTGGGGTAGATATAGCCGGCCGCTACGACGTTGCTGCCGGTCAACGCTGTGGCCGTGGCGGCGGTGTCGTTGGGTTCCAACTCACTCTGCAAGTCCTGATCGTCGGGCGCGTAGGGCACGCGCTCGACAGGCTGCACGCCGCGATCGGGTGCTTTGCCGTCCGGTGTGTCGCCTTGAGGCACAACCTCGGCAATCTGCCACGGCCCGATCGGCCCGGCTGGCCCATCGGCAACACCCTGGGCCGAGGTGTCTTGCTCTGGCTGCGCCCATGCGCCGCCCGACGAGATCACACCCGCTGCCAACACCAGCACAAACGCAAGATGAAACAACCGTCGTACGAACATGAGTGGCCTCCACTGGCATACTCGCTGCCTGGCGCGCAGCCTGTTGAGTTTGATCAACCGCGGCGTAATCGCTAGTTCTGCGCGAACGTATCGATCATCAATCGCGCATCGCCCAGCGGATACAGAATGGGGCAGGTGCAGCCGTGATTGCGGTATTCCTGCACTTTGGCGCGCACCGCGTCGGGCGAGCCGCTGGCCGTGATGCGCTCCACCAGATCATCGGGCACGAATTTCTTCGCCACTTGAATCTGCTCTTTGGTGGCGGGCCAGCCCAGGATCGACTGAATCTGTTTCACCACATCATCGCCCACGCCGCTGGCTTTGGCGATGTGCGGCTGTTGGGCCAGATACTGCGTCAGCAAGCCGCGCGCACCATCGAGGGCCTTCGCGTGATCGTTATCGACGGAGCACACGATCAACTGCGGCCGATCGAGATCGAGCCAGTTGCGGCCTGCTTTCTTCGCGCCCCGTTCCAGCAGACGCAGCGCGTTGTCGTTGTACTCCGGCGGCACGCAGTAGTTCAGCACTGCGCCGTCGGCGATCTCGCCCGTCAGTTCCATCATAGCGTCGCCGGTTGCGCCGATCATGATCGGTACGTTGCGCGGCTCACGGCGGCCATGCACCACGTCCAACTCGATGCCGTCGACGTGATGGAATTCGCCGTGGAAGGTGACGCGCTCCATGCGCAGCAGACGCCGCATCACTTCGATCGTTTCGCGCATGGCCAGCAGCGGCTTCCTGCGCTCGATGCCGACGTTGCGGGCCAGCGGGTCCCACCACGCGCCG
>JAUQXD010001197.1 GCA_030834835.1 Thermoflexales bacterium
ATGGGCGTGGTGGTCAAGCATATCACCGAACAGCCGCGTCCCATGCGCGAGGTGCGGGCCGATGTGCCGCCCGCCGTCGAGCAAGTCATCTTCAAAGCGCTGGCGAAAGAACCGGCCGATCGTTATCCGACGGCCGAAGCGATGGTCGCGGCGCTGGCCCGGGCGATTAGCACGCCCGATCACAGCAACAGCTCGATCGATCTGCTTCCCCCGATCGAGTCTGAGCCAAAATCTGATCGACCGCGTGCGGCTTGGAGAGTATCGCGACGAGCGGGCTTGGTCGGCGCGGCGGGCCTGATCGTGATCTTGAGCGCGCTGCTGCTTTCATCGGGCGCGCCACCCCCAACACCGGCCGTGACGCCTACGCCAGATCGAGTGGCCGCGGTGGTGACTGCGACATTGACGCCGACTTTGCTGCCCAGCCCGTCTCCGACAGCGATCGTTACAGCCACGGCCACCGTCACTGTGACGCCAACCGTCGAGGCGCCGTCAGGCATGGTGGCTGTGCCGGCCGGCTCCTTTACGATGGGCGGGGTGAACAGTTCGCAAGATGCGAATGAAACGCCGCCGCATGTGGTCACACTGGGAGCATTCTTTATCGATGCGGTGGAAGTGACCAATGCGCAATTTGCGCGCTTCGCGACCGGGACAGGGTATCAGACCGACGGGGAAAAAGCGGGCGACGACGTGACGTGGCGCACCTTCAACACACCCGACCGCCAGCGCTTCCCCGTGACGCACGTCAGTTGGAACGACGCGAACCGCTATTGCGCGTGGACGGGCAAGCGGCTGCCCACGGAAGCCGAATGGGAAAGGGCGGCGCGTGGCGCGACGAAAAACATCTACCCGTGGGGCAATGCCTTCAACGGCGCGTGGGCCAATACGTTTGAGTTCGGCGCAGGTCAGCCCATCGCCGTGGCGACGAATTCGGCGGCCAGCCCGTACGGCGCGTATGATATGGTGGGCAACGTCTGGGAATGGGTGCAAGATTGGTACAGCGGCGATTACTACGTGCAAAGCCCCAGGGTCAATCCAACCGGCCCGGTGACCGGCATTCAGAAAGTCATCCGCGGCGGATCGTTCAAGAACGAGGCTGACGCTGCTACGACCAGCGTTCGCGGCAAGGCGGGCGCGGACAATCGCGGCGATGATATTGGCTTCCGGTGCGCCAGATCATGAAGACGGCTGATTTCGATTACACACTCCCGCCCGAGTTGATCGCGCAGACGCCGATCGAGCCGCGTGACGCCGCGCGTCTGTTGTGTCTCGATCGATCCAGTGGCGCGATCGAGCACCGCCAGTTTATCGAGCTGCCCGATTTGCTGCGACCGGGTGATCTTCTGGTGGCGAATGAAAGTCGCGTCATCCCCGCCCGATTGTTCGCACACAAACCGACGGGCGGCGCGGTGGAAGTGTTGTTACTGCGCCGATTGGACGCGCAGACGTGGCGGGCCTTGCTGCGCGGGCACAAGTTGCGCGTGGGCGCACGTGTGATCTTCACAGACGATCTGACCGCCGAAGTGATCGAGCAGTCGGCTACGGGCGAGCGCGTGATCCGCTTTAATCAGCCTATTGACGATCAACTCGACGCGCTGGGCGTGATGCCGCTGCCGCCCTACATCCACGAACCGCTGCGCGATCCGGAACGGTACCAGACCATCTATTCGCACACGCCCGGTTCGGCGGCGGCCCCGACGGCGGGCCTGCACTTTACGCCGCGCATGTTCGATCGGTTGCGAGAGCGCGGCGTTGAGGTGGCGTATGTAACCCTGCACGTAGGGCTGGATACGTTTAAGCCGGTTGAGACGGAAGACATCGAGCAGCATCACATTCATACTGAATTTGTTCAACTTTCCGAAGAGACTGCCGCGCAGGTGCGTGAGGCTAAGGCCGGCGGCCGTCGCGTCATCGCCGTTGGCACCACCTCAGTGCGGGTACTGGAGACGGCTGCCCGGCACGGGCTGGAGGCGTATAATGGGGACACAGCACTGTACATCTACCCCGGTTTCGAATTTCGCGCCATCGACGGTCTGATTACCAATTTTCATTTACCGCGCTCGTCGCTACTCATGCTGGTGTCGGCGCTGGCGGGCAAGG
>JAUQXD010001198.1 GCA_030834835.1 Thermoflexales bacterium
GCAGCCTGCGCCGCAACCGCGCGGCCAGCGCTTCGTCTCGGAAGCCGCCGTGATTGAGTGGGCGGAGCAGGGGCGACTGGTCGTGATCACGGGCGTGTCCGGCAGTGGCAAGAGCACTTTGTTGCGCCACCTTGGCACAGAATTGCTCCGGCGCGACGAACTGGCGATCTGGCTCGCCCCCTATGACCTGCCAGCCAGTGTGGCCGATCTGGTGGTCGCGCTGGCTGGAAAAACCGGTGTCTCGCAAACGATCATTCATACGGCCGTGCAAGAAGCCATTCGCACGCAGCGGCTGGTGCTGCTGGCCGATGCCGGCGAGACCTGGCCGCGCAACAGCGTGCAGCGCTTGCTGACTTTGCGGGCGCGGCTCGACGCGGGGTTGATCGTGGCCGCGCGCGAGCGGCGGGCCTGGGCGGCGACGACGCACGAACACCTTGAGGTGTTGTGGAGCCGATCGCAACTGCGCCAGGTCATGGCCCGCTTTGGCCACACCGATCTGTGGCCGGCCCTGGCTGAATTGCTCGCGCACGATCGGCTGCCCCACCGCCCGTGGGAGTTCGCGCTGGCGGCGCAGTCGGCGCTGACGGAGGCCGGCAGCCCGATCGGGTTTCTGGTTGCAGCGTTTCAGGCTCAATTAGACGCGCATCGTGTACCGCCGAAAACCCTCAACCTCTGGCAGGCTGAAGCCTGGCACGCGGTGATTCGGCGTCGTCGGCACTGGCAGCCCCTGCACCCGACCGATCAATCCCGGGCGAATCTGGCTGTGGAGGCACGTCTCATGGTGAAAGACGGCGAACGCTATCGTTTCGCGCACGACCTGTGGCGCGACTTTCTGGCGGCGCGCTATGCGGCCCGACAACCTTCGGCGCAGGAGGTCGTGGACGATCTCATCGGCCTGACGGACTGGCCGCAGATTCTGGCCTGGGCGATTCAGAGCGCCTGGGAGGACGGCCATAGTGCGTGGGCGATCGAGGCGCTGCAAGCGCTGTTCAACGCCTTGACGCAGACCTGGCATCAAACGGCTTGTCTGCAGGGCGCGCACGTGTTGAAGTCGCTGCCGGCCGCCCTGGCTCAGCATGACACGACCAGGCAAATCCGCCACTACATCGAGCGCACGCTGATCGATCAGACCTTGATCGACTGGCAGCACGATCCGGAGTTTTTGACGCGGGAAATTGTGGGCGAAGCGCTGGCCGAGGCGCTGCTCGCGATCGCGCCGCTGTCGACCGGGGCGGTCGAAATCCTCTGGCGAACGGTCTATCGGCAGTCATCACGATTATTCAAGAATGCGTTGGAGACGACCTTGCTGCGCGAGCCGGGCGTGGCGCGCCGTATCCTGGCCGATCCGCTCGATCTACCACAGACCATGCTCTACGACTATGTTGCACAACTGGGCCGCGCGCCGGGGATTCAGCCCGAGGAACTCATCGCTCATGTGGAGCGCTTCTTTTCGCCCGGGGCCGATCGCTTCAGCGCGATCGTGGCGGGCTTGGTGGCGCAGGGCACGCCGGCGGCGGCGAGTGCGTTGGTGTCGTATCTCGCCGGGCTCCAAGGCGCTGAGATCGAAGATGCTCTCCGACTGGAGAATTTCCTGAAGAAATGGCCGGGGGAAGCAAGTGATCTGTGGCAGCACGCGCCGCGCCTGTTGGCGAACGACGTTGCGCCCCAGGTCGCGCATCATTTCCTGATCAATCTGCTGCCGATCAGCGACCTCACTGACGATGAACGGCAGCCCGATGAGGTCAGGGCCTTTCTGGATCACGTGCCCGCTGATTTGTCTGAGGATCAGCGGCGCGCAATCGAATCCGTTCGATCCGAACGAGAATTTCGCCTGATTCAACGACGAGTGGTTGAGGCCGAGAGCAGCGAGCCGGCACCATCGGTCGAGGATATTCCGCAGTTGATCGCTGCCTTGTTTGATGAGGGCCAGATCATCAACGTGAGCGCCCTGCATCAGTTCTCGGCCGATCAGATCGATCCGGTGCTGCAAACCCGGACGCTGCGTGAGTCTCAACGCTTCGAACTGGCGCGGCTCGGTACGCCGTATGCCATCCAGCAGTTGCTGGCCTGGATGCATGATGATCCAGACCTGATCATGGGCCGCAACCTCAGTTATCCCTCGGCCCGTTATCGCGAGGCGATCTGGCCACTGCTGGCGGCTGCCGCTGAAGCCGAGACCGAGGAGATTCGCCGCTATCACCTGTTCAGCGTGGTCGATATTCTGTGGTTGGAGCAGCCCGCCTGGCCGTGGAAGTTGGTGGAGTTTTTCTTCGCGCATCTGGCCGATCAAGACCACGTGGTGGCCGATAAGTATCGCGATACTCTGCTGCAAAAGGCCACGGGTCATCAGCTGTCGGCGGCTTGGTCAAGCCTGGCGGAGCCAGAGCAAGCGGCGTATGCGGCCGGGCTGACACAGTATGCGCTCGACAATGATTGGCTGGAACGCGTCATCGCCTTGCGCTTTCTGGCGAACATGCCGACTGATCTCGCGGGGCATGTGTTGACCACTGAGACAATCAACCGGCTGCTCGCGGATCCCGATGAACGGATTCTGGCGGAGACGCTCGACTATGTGGCGGCTCACGAGCGGCGCGATGTGCTGGCAAACGTGCGGCTGCTGGCGAGGGAGACCCGGCTGAAGAAATTGTTGCCAGAGGTGCAGTCCAGCGTGGTCAGGACGTTAGGCCAGATCGGTGAAACAACGGACGCCAAACGGCTATTGCAGATCGCGCGTGAACCCGGCAATCACTGGGCTGCTGTGGCAGCGTTGATCGAGCAGCGCCGGTACTGGCCGGCCCTGCACAAAGCCATTGAGCGCAGTGAGGCCGAGGCTAACTGGCTGACGACTGTGGCGGTACGGCAAGGCGTGATCTTCGTGATTGAGGGACGGGGCGGCTTGGCGATTCGATCCGGAGCCAATCGGGACAAGTTGTCGGACACCGGACGGAGCAGATCATCATCGTAGATGGCGCGGACAGCATCGACCTGCCGCGTCGTTGATGACGCCTTGAAACACAAAGTGACCTCAATAGTCCGCAACCTTGCAACGATAAGTCGCCCGAAGAGATCGCGAACGGGCGTAGCCGTGTCCATCAGCGCCGCGTCTGGCACTCGAAACCGCCCTCAATAGGCCGCCTCCCTCTACACCTTTTTCGACCTGATGCCACTGGCTGCGGCGACCGGCGGAGTGATGCGACCGCGTCTGACTCACGTCCAGCATCCCTTGCGCTCGATGAATCCCCGTTTGATCTGAGTTCCCTCTTGCGGGCGGCTGAGGCTGAGGCTATACTAACGGCGTGGCGCACAACCCTGATTCAGGGGCTGTGCGCTTTTGCATTTCTATACTACGCCTGATCAAGGAGGTTGCTTCATGTCGCTGTCTATCCCCGATGATTTTGATCTACCCGCCCGCGCCGACGTCAAACGCCGGCTGGCGGAGGCGGTGAAGGTGCTCGCCCGGACGCCGTATGCCACCTGGCCCGACCTGCGTGAGCAGGTGGGCTTGCCCGCCGACTCGTCCAGTTTCAAAAAACTGGTGAAGGACTATCTGCCGCGTTATGGTCTGGCCGTCACGACGGTGACGAAGGTCTTTCGCAAGCGCAATCGGCTGGGCCTGATCCGATTGACCGAGTATGGCAAAGACCTGGCGCGTGCGTTGGGCCTAGAGCCAGTTGAGAACCACTGGGAGCGGCTGATCAGGCGGCATCAGGGCGAGGCGCAGGCCGACCACACCGGCCTGCTGCTGGCCGTCGAACGGCAGGCACGGTTGCGAGGCTATGCGACTGTCCTCGTGCCGGAGGTCGATCGGGAGGGCTTCGCGCCCGACCTGTGGATTGAGCGGGACGGGCTGGGGTTCTATGTGGAAGTCGAGACGGCCTACCGACGGCGCAAATCGGAGAAGTGGCTGGCGGTCTGGCGGGCACAGGGCCATGCTGCAATCGTGGCGCGCACCGAGCATGTGCTGGGCCGCTTGATCAAGGATTGCCGGGCCTGCGGGGTGCCGGGGATCGGGACGGACGTGCAGCGGCTGTATTATGAGCCGGACGCACCGCTGTGGGGTGGAGGATGGTCCGGCGTGAAAGCGCGGGCCGACGTACTGGCCCGGCTGCAAAGTCAGGTCAGGTGGCCGTTGCAATCGATGCGCTGAGGCGAATCTGCGGCCTGGCTGTATCGCGCCGGAAGTGTGCGGTGAGACCAGACGGTCGCACCGTCCAGTAGCGGCCAGCAACGCCCGCGTCCTCTGATCGATGGCCGACAGGCAGAAGAACAGGGGCGCGCGGCGACAGGGCCGCCGTTACAGGCGAGAGACTGACAGCGGACGCAAGATCGCATCGAGGCCGCAAGGCTGTTACCGTTCTGTAAGTGAACGTGCTATACTTCGGCCTGACAAGAGAACCGCCCCACACTGTGACTAGCAGTTGGGGCGTAAGCAACGCGGTTAGGTCGCGTCAACGCTGGGATTGTATCACATTCTCAGGCTGTATGTGCGCTTCGCGTGCCGCATGCAGCCTGTTGTTTTTCCACTACGAACCTCAAAATTCTGAATGATTAGCTCGATCAATGAATTCACCTACCATTGAAGCAGCCTCCACTTATAGCTCCAGCCTGTCTGGAAAAGCCAGCCTGATCGAAGAGACCCTGGCTGTCTTGCGACTGGTGGCCGCCGGTCAGCCGATCGATGAGTTGCGGGCGGCCGTGTTGGATAGCGATGTGCTGAGTAAGGCGACGCAAGCCAATCGACGCAGTGTGTGGGCCAAGGTCCATCAGCGGTATCTGGCCGACTGGTCTAAGGCGCGTCGATTGGCAATCACGGTTGACTCGCTGGGTGATCGCAACATCAGCAACCTGTTGATCTATTACGAATTCTGCCTGTCCGATCAAATTCTCTATGATGCCGTCACCGGCCCGATCTGTGAGCGTTACGAGTCAGGTTTTACCGGCGTTGAGATCAGCGACTTGCAGACCTGGTTTGATTCCGTTGAACCGGCACACCCGGAAGTGCAAAGCTGGTCGCCGCAGACTCGGAAGAAGGTGTTGAGTAATGTGTTGACTGTGCTACGCGACTTCGGCTTCATGGCCGGTGTTGCGCGCAAGACGTTCCAGCCACTCTATCTGCCGATGCCGGTCTTTGGCTATGTGCTGTACCGCCTGCATGAGGCACCACAAACGCCGGGGCCGCGCGGCGTGATTGCAGCGAAAGATTGGCGGCTCTTTTTTCTTGATGAGGACGATGTTGTGGGACTGCTCAGCGAAGCAACTAATGCCGGCTATTGCATCTTTAAGCGGCAGGGTGATGTGATGACGCTTGATCTGACCTGGCCCGATCTGGAGGCGTACGTTGCTGTCATTACCCGACAAATTTGATAAACTGGCCCGTTGGCTGATTGACGAACGGGACAATCTGGAGCAGGGCACGGGTGTGCCGTTCGTGCGCTTGATTTATGATCCGGGCGAAGAGCGTGAATGCCAGCGCCTGACGGCCGTGTTGCACGAGCGCTTAGCCAAAGTGGGTTTGACTTCGCATGAGATTCGCTGCGGTGAGCTGCTGTTCAAGTACTATGCTGAGAAGAACCAATTGGAATTGCGGCTAAAGACGGCCGAGGCAAATCCGCACGCCGCCGGCGATGAGATTGGCAAGCGGGCCGAGGCGGAACTACTGGCAGCCATCTTGAGTTACGCCCGGCAAGCGCCGCCATCGGGTAACATCATCATCTCCGAAACAGCACAACTGTACCCTTTTGCGCATTTGTCAGGCGTGTTGGACGGCTGTGAAAATGAGGTGCGCATCCCGTTGGTACTGCTGTATCCTGCGACGGTCGGGGATGAGAAGATTCTATTTGTAGGCCGGCGTGAGACCGGCTACTATCGGGCGCGGGATTTGAGATAGGCCGGATTGGTCAGTGCAAGACGGAGCCTTTCAGGAGCGGGCATGAAGATTCAGGACATTTTTCAACTGGAAGTGAAGCGGCGGATTCCAGCCGTTGCCAAGGTCGACGATATCGATCCGATCACGATCGAGCAGGAACTGCGCGAGTACGTGATCACCACGCCGATTGAACGGGCGTTGGCCGACTTTCTGGAAACCTATGCCGAATCACGAGTGAAGCCCGTCGATGAGATTGGCGTCTGGATTTCGGGGTTCTTTGGTTCGGGTAAGTCGCATTTTGCCAAGATATTGTCGTACCTGTTGCGCAACCAGTCGATTGGCGGTCAGCGAGCGATCGAGTTATTCAAGGGCCGGTTGGATGCGACGAGGGATGCGGCGGCCCCTATTGCCCAGCACCTCCATCGCCTGCAACAGATCGACAGCCACGTCGTCATGTTCAACATCGAGGCGATGAAGCGCACGACCAGCATCGCCGAAACGATGTACAGCCAGTATCTGGCTCAGGAACGCGGTCTCAGCGCGACACTCACCGTGGGGCGGCTCGAATTATCTTTGCTGCGGCGCGGCCTGTATGATCGATTTAAGCAGGTGATTGACAGGGAACTGGGCGAGCCGTGGACCACCGTGCGTGAAGACTTCACCATGGTCCGCTCGGCGGTCAAGACGGCGCTGGCTAAGCTCGATAAGAAACTCTACGGTGACGAACAGGCAGTCGATAAGGCGTTGATCGATCTGGAGAAGCAGGGCGCCTTCAGCATCGCCGACAGGGCTCAGGACCTGGCCGCATACGTGGATGAACTGCGCGCCGGGGGCGACCCAGAACGCCCGCCACACCTGGTATTTGTGGTCGATGAGATTGGCCAGTTTGTCGGGCGCGAAAAGGGCCGACTGCTGGAATTGCAGACAGTTGCCGAGGAGTTTGCCACACGCGGGCGCGGCAAGTTGTGGTTGTTGGTGACTTCCCAGCAGGAACTCAAATCGATCGTGTCGGACATTGGGTCCGTCCAGGATGAGTTTGGCCGCATCATCACGCGCTTCGACACGCGTCTGACGTTGACGTCCGAGGATGTCGAGCGGGTGCTGGAAGATCGCATCTTGAAGAAGAACGCGGCAGGCCAGAGCACTCTGGATAGATTGTTTGATCGATCGGGCGGGACTTTGAGCGCGATCGGGAAACTGCCCGGCGCGACACGGGATTTGCCGCCGTTGGTCAAAGAATCCTTCGCCAGCCACTATCCGTTTTTGCCCTATCAATTCACGCTGTTACAAGACATTTTCAAAGCGGCCCGCACGGGCGTGACGACCGGCTTCACGCTCAATACCGAAGCGCGCAGCATGCTGGGCGTGTGTCAGGGTGTCATTGTCAAGACGCTGCTGGAGGCCGAAGTTGGCCGCATGGTGCCGCTGGATGCGATCTTCGATCAAGTCAGCATCGATTTGAACCAGGCCGATGCGAGCGAGATCAACAAGGTGGCCGGGCAGTTGCCGGGGGCCACGGCCTTTGATACGCGTCTCGTGAAGGTGCTGTACTTTATCCAGCAAGTGTCGTATGTGGTGGCCACCGCCGATGTGTTGGCGCATCTCCTGATTCGCGATGTTCAAAACGAGACCATTGCCAGTGAACGCGATCAAGTTACCACCCACCTGTCCCAGTTGATGGCGGCCGGGTTCGTCGTGGAGAAAGAGGCCGGCGTCTATGAGTTTTTGACCGGCGCCAAGAAGACGTTCGAAGAAGAAGTCGCCAGCGTCAAGACGACCAAGAACGATCTGCGCCGCGTGGTGCGGCTGCGGCTGGCCGAAGTGCTGCGCGAAGTGGGTCAGGTGGACTACGAAAAGAAGCAGCGCTTTAAGGTCACGGTCTATGGCGACGGCGATGCGACGAACAACGGCGATAATGCTTTAGTGCTGCAGGTGTATTCGCCCCTGCACCTGAAACTGGAGGATGCGCTGTCCGTCGAGGCCATCGAGGTGAACAGCTTCGCGCACCCTGAAACCGTCTACTGGCTCGGCAAGGTCGACGATGATCTGGATCGCCAGGCCACCCGCGCCCACAAGTTGAAGGAAGTGCTTTCCAACCGACAGTCCAAGAGCGGCAAAGCTGAAGACGATCGCGCCCTGCTGCGCGAAAAGGGCACCGAACTGGAAACGCTGCAGCGCACCCTTGAGACGCGCTTGCGGTCGGCGCTGTTTAACGGCACGCTGATCTGGAACGGCAGCGTGGAAGAATTGGATGGCCGGACGACGACGCTGAATCCCACCTTCAACCGCGCGTTGTCACAAGTGGTGCCGCACGTGTATCCCAAGTTCGATCGGGCGGCGGTAAAACCCGACGGCGACGCGATCAAGACCGTACTGACGGCGTCGGACTATACGCTGAACACGATTCAGCCCGGCCTCGAACTGTTCGACGCCAAGAATCATTTGAACACGCACAGCCCGGCCATCGAGGAAGTGCTGCGCGAACTGGAACTCCGCGACAACAAAGGGCAGGACCGCGATGGCCGCAGCCTGATCGCGAATTTTGAAGCCCCGCCGTACGGCTGGCATCCCGAAGTGATTCGCCTGATCTTTGCGGCGATCTTCCGGGGCGGGATGCTGACGATCAAGAGCGACAACGTGGTGTACGACGATGCGTCGATGCCGGCCGCGCAAGATAAGCTGACCAAGGCCAACGAGTTTAAGAGCGCCACGTTCATTTACGAAGCGGATGAGGCGGTCAGCCTGACCGAGCGGCAACAGGTGCAGGCGGCGCTGACCGTGATGTTCAATCGCGCCCACACGCAGGACACCGCGTCGGCGCTGGCCGACTACGTTCTGGCCGATTTGAAGTCATTGACCGATCGGGTGGAGCGGCTGGCCCTGCAATTGAGGCAGGCCGAATATCCGCTGCCCGCGTCGTTCAAGCCGGCCCGCGAGACGATTCAGCGCGTTGTGACGCATACGCGACCCAATAAGATTGTGCGCGTGTTTCTGGAGAATGTGGCCGCCCTGCGCCAGTTGAATGGCGAGGCCGACCTGCTCTATCAATTTGTGGAGCACGATCGGCGGCTGCCGGTCTACCGCCAGGCCTGCCAGCTATTCAAGACGTATCTGGAGGCGCAGCAGGTGTATGCCGCGACGGCCCTGCATAATCCGACTGTGGCAGCGCAGGCCGCCGTCCTGGACGAAGGGCGGAAGCAGGGCGCGGCCGGTGAGCGGTGGGCGGCTTTCGATCGAGCGTATACAGCCTTGTTGGCGACGTTCCGCGCGGCCTACGAAGCCCAACATACCAGCCGCGATGAACTGTACGCGCGGCTGAACGCCGAGCTCGCTTCGGACGGGGCGCAGATCGATCACTTCCGCACGTATGCGTGCGGCGACCTGAAGTTTGATGCGGCCACGACAGCCTGCACGACCTGCGGCCATTCATTCAATATGCTGGCCGAGCAGATGTTGGGTATGCCTGAGGCAGCGCGTATGTTGCGTGAGGCGCGCAAGCGGGAACTGACCGCGAGTTCGGCGCCACAGCGTGTGGTGAAGCAGATTAGCGTGAGTACGCTGCTGGCCGGGCGCGAGGTCGATCAAACGAATCTGGATGAGGCGCTCCAGATCATCCGTAAGAGGGTTGTGGCCGAGCTGGATAAGGCCGATGCGGTGGAGTTGATTTAATTCTTGCAGCGTAATGACCACGAACGAGGCGACTATGTCCGATCCAACGATAGGCATTATTACGGCGTTGCCAGAAGAATTTGTTGCTGCTGAAGCGATTTTGGAGAATGCCACAGAAGATAACATCCCGGGGCGCGGCGCCGGACGGCAATATACCGTGGGCGATGTGACCAGCAAGAAGGGCGGCGTTCACCGGGTGGCCCTGGCGCTGGCACCCGAAATGGGGAACAATAGCGCCGCCAGCCGGGCCACTTTATTGCTGGAACACTACCAGACTATTGAATCGATTATCATGGTCGGCATCGCCGGCGGCGTGCCTTATCCCGAAAAGCCAGCCGAGCATGTGCGTCTGGGCGATATCGTCGTGTCCAATGAATACGGCGTGATCCAGTACGACTACACCAAAGAGACGGCCAAGGGCGTAGAACTGCGCCCATTTCCTCGCCCGCCGAGTGCGCCGCTACGGGAAGCCACGCGCTTTATGGTGGTTGGTGAACTCAAAGGTGGTCGCCCCTGGTTGGACCACATTCAACAGATTTGTGATCGACTCCAGTGGTCACGACCGCCGGAATCAACTGACCTCCTGGTTAGTTCGCAGGACGAGACGGTCGTTATTCCACATCCTGCTGATCCCAGGCGCGTGGCCGGCCAACCGCGTGTGTTCTATGGGTCAATTGCATCGGCTAACACTTTGTTGAAGAATCCCGGCAAGCGCGACGATCTCTTGCGGGATCAGTTACATGCCAAAGCCTTTGAAATGGAAGGCTCAGGCGTAGCCGATGCTGCCTGGGAATATGAAGTGGGCTATCTGGTCATTCGCGGTATCTGCGACTATGGCGATTCCAGGAAGAACGACGATTGGCACTGCTATGCGGCGGCCGTTGCCGCTGGCTACGCTCGTGCGTTGTTGGAATCGATACCCGGAACAAGCAATCAGGAGACTGAACAGAAAGCAAGCCGCATCGAAAAACCTGCCCCCCATGGCACTGCCGCTCAGTCGGCTGATTTAGACTCGATCCGCCGTCAACTGGATGAGTCGCGTCGAAACCTGATCTTCATCGAAGAGCGTAAAGCACAGTATGTGCTCTCGGTCGATGTTCCTTTGCAGTTGGTCAAGGAAGAAGCGCGGTTGCGCGCCAAAATCGCCGAGCTGGAAAAGAGTACAGAGGTAACGTGAGCAGAATCCGCGTTGCTTGTCACGATGATTTCTGCAGGTTGCGCGAATCTTGCATCACTATTATGTGGCAGGCTATAGCGTTTGACCGTCTCAATATCAAAGAGAGGCCACCATGGTTATCCCCCTTCCGGATATTTTTGCGACTGGCCTGTCAAATGGTTTGGCTGCCGCTGCCGCTTTGATTTGTTTTGTCGGCGGGATTGCCTTGCTGGGCACAATTCTGTCGAATGACGACCTGAGGCTAGCGGCTTCCAAGGTAATTCTGACCGGTTTGGCGCTGTCAGTGCCTGTAGCAATTGTGATAACTATCTACCAGCTAATCACTCAGTCAGCAACAGCCCCGTTGCTAGATCAAGTCACTATAACAATCTTCATAAATAATGGCGCGCGACTACTGGCTGTAGTGGTCGCTTTGGTGGGTCTCTTTCTGATTGTGCGCGGGTCTAGCTATTTGGTCGCACCAATTGCGAATGTGATTTATCGAGTGGCACGGAGGCAGTACCTTAGAGGAATCATTCGGCAGTACAAGACTGGGCCTGTTGCCATTGTGTGGCCGCGTCAGCTGGTCGACCTAAAGGACGTATATTCACCCAACCTATTCATCACAGGATTGCCCGGCATTGGCAAGAGTACATTGCTAGGTCAGATTGCTGTTTCGTTGGCCACACGCGCTATCAAGAAGGCATCTGACGTTATTCCAGTCATACTTGACTTGAACATAGTCATTGAAACTCGCCGACAACTGCCTCATCGTCAAGACAGGACACTCAAACCTCACAAGGGCGGAAGTCTATTTGTAAATCGGATGTTGAAGCAGGAAGCATATGCTGGAAGAATCTGTTTCATCATTGATGCCACAGCTCCGTTATCGGCGAGGTCGCACATCGAAATAATCAACAAGAGATTGTCAGATTTCTTGACAGATTTCCATGAATGCGATTTTGTCTTGGCAATGCCGCTTGGGATTACCGAGAAGTTGCCATTTTCGATTGCAGTGCGTTTTATGCATAAAGTAACATTGGAACCTCTTTCGCATCAACAGATAAGGCTATTCCTTAATACCGTTCACGCCGATTTGGCCGAGAAGATTTATGCAGATCTTCTACATAGCTCAATGTGGTTGAATTTCGGAAGCATACCTTTTGTACTGGCTATGCTTGCGCGGTTTTATGCCAGCAAGCAAAATTTGCCGTCGGACTTGAGTGCGTTATTTCGATGGATTCATTATCCGATCGAGTCAAGTCAGATTGCGGTTTACGAGGCCCTGTTGTCAAGGACAGCAATCCTCACGCAAGTTCGACGTCAAGCGGCTGTGCCAATCCGAGAATTGAGACTGGCCTCGCAAAACGTAAGCTCTGGATTGAGCTTTCGCCGCTCTTTAGATCAATTGAAGCGCGCAGCCGTAATTAAGACTTCTTTTGACTTCGGGCGACGAGAGTCGTTTCTTAGGTTCAATCACCCAACTATGCTTGCCTACTTTTTAGCACTGGCGTGGCGTGATGGGGTTTTGACCCAATTCACCGACGATGACATAGCCGATCTTGATAAAGATCCGGTGATGTATGAAGCGTTTTTGTTCTTCAATAATCTTGAATCTGATCCTGCACGCCTGACCAATCTGCTGTCGCTTATTGTAAACAGAAACGATCCGTTTTCGTTGATGCTTGCTGCAAAAGGCATTCTGGCTCAACCTGTAGAATTCAGGGCACCTGCGTTGTATGATCAGACCGCAGATCTTTTGGTCCGAAATATCGCTTTCGCCAATGATGCTCAAGCACAGCGGTTTTGGAGCATGCTTGAGCATTGGGCGTCGACTGATCGACTGGAGTCCTATCAAAGGGTGGTTCCAGCTATTGAGCCAGTCAAGCGAACACAGGTACTCAGCCGAATTGGCGACTACGCAGTTGCTGATTTGCACTTGATGTTAAGAAACGGTAACGATAGCATCGGCCGTATGGCAAGCAAAACGTTGTGCGACCGTGATGCTTCACAGGCCCTGAACTTGTTTCTAGATATCTATCGCTCTGGGCCAGACACTAAGCGGGCCCTCGCTCTGGAATCCATAGGCGAACTGCCCCCAAGCCTTGAAGTGGAAGATGCCCTCCACGAATCCCTGAAAATTGAGGCGTCTCCACTACTTCGGATGATAATCCTGGAAAGCATGGCAAAGTCTCGAATCGAATCTACGCTTACGATGTTGGATGTCGTTTCTAACCCCAGTGAAGTAGATCAAGTGCGAGCTTGCGCGGCGAGGCTATTGTGTCGAAGTGGGAGCCCGGAACTAGAGAATCGGCGGGTGGTTTACGACGTGGTACGAACATTGCGTGGGCAGCTGTTAGTTGATATTCGACAGCCGTTGCAAGAATTGCTCGATCACTTACGGACTCGTCGGCCAGATGTCGTTGAGCAATGCGAGGTTGCCGTGAATCCTTACATAGTCGGCAAGCCAATTGCCGATAGAAACATGTTCTTTGGTCGTGACAAGTTTATCAATGAGCTAAAGGGAGTGATCGTTGCCGGCAACAACGTGTTGCTCTATGGCGAACGGCGAATTGGCAAAACATCTATTCTGCTGCGATTGGCAAGAGAACTTTCAACCGAAACCGACTTGAATTTGCCTTTGGTCGTTGCCTATATCGACTTGCAGGGCGTTCAGGAATCAGAGTTTTATCCTAAGGTTATAGAAGACATTGTCAAGAAAATGGGCGTAAACGAGTATACTGTTCTATGGCCCGCCCGCCCTGAGCAATACTCGCATCGACAATTCAATAGAGATTTAGGAACACTTATCGATTACTTGAAAGAGAAGCAAGGTAACAACGTTCGGCTGGTGCTACTGTTTGATGAGGTCGACGTTGTGACGACATATTCGCCCGAAATGCCTTCTTTGCTTCGACGCACTTTCGGCAGCGAGTACCATCATAATTTGGCGGTCGTGATGGCGGGCGTCAACCCAATCACTGAATGGGCAAGACCTGAAAGCCCGTTCTACAATCTTTTCAGTTGGTATCCGGTGCCGCCGCTTGAGCCAGAGTCTGCACGCGCCCTTGTGACCGTACCAGTTGGGGGCGCTTGCACGTATGATTTTAGCGCCATTGATTTGATACTAGACTATTCAGGATGTAAACCTTATGAAATACAGAACATTTGCCAGAAGGTGATCAATCACATACTTCAAGAGGGGCGGCGCCACATCGCAGCAGATGATGTTAAGCAAGTTTACGAATATCAGTATGTGCTTCGCGGCGATGTCCTCCACCAGGTTGAAGCCAATGTCTTTGATGTCTTGAACTGGACAGAGAACAATCCAACGGCTTCGGTCCTGGAAATACAGAAGCGTGTAGATCAGACTGTCGCTAACATTCAACAAATCATTCGCGGCAAGGTCATACAATTGCAGCAATCCAGCACAAGGTGACGTGATCAACCAGAATCGGAATGATTATCCCGTTCTACGGAGCAACATAGCATGGTGCCATTTCCTTATCAAGTAGGAAACTATGTTTTTGATTATGAATTCTACGATAGAAAACCTTTGGTCGACTATCTGTTGTCGGTTGACCGGGGTCTGACCTGGTTGATAGGAAACCGCCGCGTTGGCAAGACATCTGTATTACGCCGTGTGCAACAACTCGGCGTTGAGAATGGGCGATACCTGCCTATCTATATTGACTTTACAGGTGCGATTACACTGCCGGATTGGACGGATCGCTTATGGGAATTCATCGAAATGGGCTTAAACCGACAGGCGCTTAGCAATGCTCAGATTGACCTTTCAGACTGTGCAGGCTTCGATTTTTGGAGTCTACAGCGCACGCTGTCTGTAAGGGCAAGAGAGCGCGGTCGCAAGCTGTTATTGCTGTGTGACGAGGTTGACTGTTGGGTAAACGCAGCTCAACAGGACCCGCAGCTAATGCAAACTCTTCGTAGAAAATGGACTGCATCTGATCCGACACATGATCCAGTAATCATTGCTGCAGGCACCAGGCGACTCTGGCAAATTGCCGAATTTGATAAATCACTGACTTCGCCTTTGTTATTGCACATCAATTCATGTTATATCTCTCAGCTGAATAACGCGGACGCTGAGGCCCTCATTGAACAATCACAGAATCCTAATGGTCGGGTCCGAGTATCGGCAAATCTAAGAAGACAAATTAGAAGCCTAACAGGTGGTCACCCTTATCTGATGCAATATTTGTGCAATAAACTGTATCAAGCCGACACGCATTCGCTTCGGGAAACTGAGGAGTTTGTATTGGAAAAGGACGTCGTAAGCCTCTGTTTCAAGAATGACTATGAAAGCTTATCACCTGATGAGCGCAGAGTGCTACTTGAGTTAACCGCCGCGCGCACTTATCAGGAAATCGCTGCTGTCTCGAAAGTCCAGGATTTGCATAGTGCGTTGTTAACGTTGGAGAAACTGGGATTCATGAAGGTGTATGGCGGCAATCAATATGGGGCCAGTAGTTTCTTCTTAATGCAGTGGTTGCGCACCAATGCCCCTGCTTTGCGGAATGAATTCGAGACACGCGGCTGTGAATCGAACAACGAGGTTCTGCGCTCGCTGCTCAAACAGCTTGCTCAAACCAAGATTCATCTCTTGTTGATCGATGAGCGAATGGGCCAATATGTATTGAACACGGATGTGCCTTTACAATTGATCAAAGAGAAACAGGGTCTTGAAGGTCGAATCCTCGACTTGTCTACACAGCTTCACGGTCTAGGCGCGACAAAGGACATGCTAACACAACCGCCTGCCAAGCGGCTAACGCCCGGAGAAATACAGGTGATTCGCGATCACCTCGACAATTTGCAAGGCGCGCCTGGCCGGGCCTAATCCTAAATCCGACAAAGTCTTATGGACTCCACTAAATCCGCTATAAAATCCTTCGTCCTCGATCTCCGCAAAACCCTCGAAGCGGAGATCGAACTGCGCCTGCGCCGCTACGGCATTGCCGCCGGCAAGTGGCGCGATGTAGGCGAACTGAAGCACCTGAATGATCGCGAGATTGCGGAGCGCATCCGCCTCGAAGAAGCCCTGCATCACGAGCTGCATCACATCGGCGGCGAGACGAACGATGTGACCCGTGCCGAGGCCGTACACTGGTTCGTGCGCGAGGTGGCCTTTACGCATCTGAATCGGCTGGCGGCGTTGAAGGTGCTGGAAGTGCGCCGCTTGATCGAGGAGATCATCCAGCCGCGCTCCGAATATGGCCAGCGCAGTTACCTGCATCGCCAGTATCGTGACGCACATCCCGCCGAAGCCAACGGCCCCGACGATGCGCTCGAAGCGGCGATCAAGACCGTGTGCCGCCGCATCTATCCCGAATTCCGCATCCTGTTTGATGTAGGTGATCCGAGCGAAGGTCACGAACCGCCCGCCAACAGCCTGATCTGGCCCAGTTACCCGGTGTTGAAAGCGTGCCTCGCCAAAATCAACGCGCTCGATGCCGCCGCAGGCCGATCGGGGCCGCCCGCCTTCGAACGGGCCACGCCCGAACAATCGGTGTGGGCCGAAGATGAGATCATCGGCTGGATCTACCAGTTCTACAACGCCGAAGAGAAAGTGGCGATCCGCGATCGCGGCAAGCCGCAGCACCCCGCCGAAGTCGCGGTGATCAATCAGTACTTCACGCCGCGCTGGATCGTCAAGTTTCTGGTCGATAACACGCTGGGCCGTCTGTGGCTGGAGATGCACCCCGACAGTCCGCGCGTCCGCGCCAAGTGCGATTACCTGGTGCCTGAACCATTCCCCTTTTCCTCAACGGGAGACGGGCCGGGGGTGAGGGTCGATTCTTCTTCCCCCATCAACAACCCCGCTGCGCCCGCACGCCGCGCCACCAAACGCCCGCAAGACCTGCGCCTGATCGATCCGGCCTGTGGCACGATGCACTTTGGGCATTATGCCTTTGAGGTGTTTCAGGCCATCTACGCCGATGCGCGCGAACAGGGTTGGGTGACGGGCGCGGACGCGCTGAGTGATGAGGACGTGCCCGCCGCGATTCTGCGCCACAACCTGTACGGCGTCGATATCGATCTGCGCGCGGTGCAGCTGGCGGCGCTGAGCCTGTTTATCAAGGCCAAGACCGCCAATCCCGATGCGCGCATCGATCGCGTGAACCTGGTGGTGGCCGATGCCTATTTGCCCGAGGGCGCGGTGCGCGAGGAGTTCTTGAAGCAGTACGCCGACGACCTGGTGATTCAGCAGGCCTTCCGTGAAGTGTTTGACAGCCTTAACAACGTGGCTGAGGTGGGCAGCCTGCTGCGGGTGGAGGCGCGCTTCCGCCAGATTTTGGAAGCCGCCGAGCATCCGGCGGTGAATGGGCGCAGCAAACGCGCCAAGGCAGCCCAGCAAGGCAGCTTTGCCGACCTGACGCCCGGCTGGACGCCCGAATACACCGTGGAGCAAATGCTAAACCACCTGCGTGAGTTTGCGCGCAAAGCCCTGCAAGAACACGACTTGAATGCGCAACTGTTTGCGACCGAGACTGAAAAGAGTGTGGCGTTGCTGGATGTGTTCTTGCATGAATACGACGTTGCGGTGATGAATCCACCGTATGGCGAAACAACTGTAGCCGCACGCAAGCAACTGAGCTTTGTTTATCCGATCACTGGCTTCGATCTA